>JBCCEI010000019.1:0-23677 GCA_039030355.1 Pseudomonadota bacterium
AACGACTTTATCATCTCAACAACAGCCAATCGAGTCAACTCGAACTAAAAACTCAAGAAAAGAGCGAAGCGACAAGCGCTGAGCTTCCAACGACAAGAAAAATCTTCTCGCTCTGCGCGGTCGAAGAGGCCGCGGGACATCACGGCAGTGACCGCACGCAAGGTGTTGCGCAAGCTGCGCGTGTACACGTCACCTGCGTAGTGGCTAGTGTTGCAAACTTTCTTCTTGCATACATGATTAAAATTAATATTAGTAATGTAACAATCCATACTAGAACATTAATTTTAATACTTTTCTTAGCTTTTTCTTTTTGCCACCAAGACCTTGGGCTGATTCCTTTGGTGAAAAAAACTACATTACATGCAAGATTTACACAGACAATATTAATCGCTAATAACAGACTTGCACCAATTGCTAAATTATAGTTTCCATAACCCAGCATAATTCCAATGGTTGCTGCAGGCGGTAATAACGCAACGGCGACCATCACTCCCACTAATACGCTCGATAATCCTGTTGTAATTGAAAGTGCTGCAGCAGCACCAGAAGCAAGAGCTAAGGCGATCGAATCCAGCCCCACATCCGTCCGTGCAATGAGCTCAGCACTAATTAACTCGCCGGAAAGTGTAAAGCCAATAAAAATTGACATTAAGATGGAAATGCCTATGCCAACTAATGTAGTGAAAGTTGACTTTAACATAAGTGAAACATCACCCAATGCAGCACCTAAACCTAAAGCTAAGTTCGGCCCAAGTAATGGTGCAATCACCATTGCACCAATAATTACAGCAACGTTGTCTTTTATCAACCCAACCGCGGCCACTATAGTAGAAAGCATAACAAGAAGAATATAACCGGTGTCGAGATGAGAATTTTTTTCTACATCGTTATAAAGCGTTTCTCTTGAGGCAGTCGCTAAATTTTCATTTCTGCGTTCTTCTTCAGATAGTTTTGGGTACGAAACTTCAACTGGCAATACAACAATTCTTTCATTCGATTGTGTTTCCAATACTTTTTGTAATTTATCCAGCGTTTTTTGAATTTTATGATTTTGCACCAATAAGCGCATTTGTTGTGTTCCGTCATCCTTCAAATCTCCGACACGAAAATCTGAAAGTTCGAGCTGTTCTGCAATTGCAGCAATTGTGTCTACATGCCCGGTATCGGCTACAACCTCTACATATTTCATAATGATTACTTTTGATTTAGCAAAAACATATCGAGATGCCTGGCAAATTCTTGACGGTCACGTTGACTCAATGGAGGCGGTCCTCCCGTGTGTTCCCCACTTGCCCGTAGACTATCCATATAATCTCGTGTTTCTAACCTATTTTTAATCGTATCCGATGTATATAGTTCACCACGAGGATTAAGTGCAATACCTTTATTTTCTATGACTTCCGCAGCAAGAGGTATATCACTGGTAATCACTAGGTCACCTGGCTTTATACGTTTTATAATTTCATTGTCTGCAACATCAAATCCTGTCTCAACCTGTAACATGGTAATGTTTTTGAGCGGTGGTTTTCTAATTTGTTTATTTGCAACTAAAATTAAATCAACACCTGTACGCTCAGCTGCCCGAAAGAGAATTTCTTTGATAACAACTGGACATGCATCTGCATCTATCCATATTTTCATGTTGCGCGTTATTTTTTACCAATAACGTAAGTTAGAATATCGACTACTTGCTCTGGTGTTTGCGCCCAAGCCATTGCCGCTGCATCAACTTCTTTTAGAGGATGAATAATATTTTCATCATGCAGTGTGATATAAGGTTTACCCAATGCGGCACAGCAGCCGGCATCAAAAGCAGCATTCCATTGTTTATATTGATCGCCAAACCTAACTACTGCTAAGTCACAGCGTTCAATAAGCGTTTTTGTTCGAATCGCATTAACTTTAGATGACTTGTGATCACGCCAAAAATTATTTTCATCTTTCCCGAGTATGTCCCCAGCTGCATCACTAGCAGCATGATCAGTTACAGCAGAACAAAACGCGATTGGTAAATTATGCTGTTGAACACCTGTTTGAATCTGTTGGCGCCAATCTGTATGAATTTCTCCTGATAAATAAATTGTCCATTCCATTTTAATTGCTTATTTTATGTTAATAATTCAATGCACATGTCCATTCGAGATTTCTTCGTCAGATGCTTCACGAACACTAACGATCTGCACATCAAAATTAAGCTCAACACCGGCTAAAGGATGATTTGCATCAACTGTAACATTATCGCCTTCAACTTTTTTAACGACAATTCGTTGCATTTGTCCATTTTGATTTTGCGCCTCAAATACCATACCTTCTTTGATCTCATCTGTGCCTTGAAAAGCAGATTTAGGGACAGTTTCAATTAAGTCTTGCATCACATCTCCATAACCTTCGGATGGTTGCACTTTAACTGTCAAACTATCTTTTTCAACTTTACCTACTAATGCATTTTCCAATCCCGGGATAATATTGCCTGCACCATGAAGATACGTTAACGGCTCCATTCCTTCCGAGCTATCTATTACGTTTCCATCATCATCTGTAAGCTTATAATGCATACTTACTACAGAATTCGCACCTATCATTAACGACATAGATTACCTTTTAAATATAGAAGTGAGCATATCTTACACACTCAAAGATAAAACGACAAAATAAGCTCTAAGCATTCTTGGCACGATATGGTGCTTTGAAGTACATAATCAAGGAAGCTAAAAATGTAAATAATGAAATGTACATCAAGTAACGCCACAAACTAATATAGGACTTAAGGATCGTCACATCATTCACATAAATAGTCTCACAAGCCCCATTCCCTGTATCGTCTCTCGAAGTACTGGTACTTCGAACTCCTCCGGTATTCAAATTTTTATAAGTAGATAGCCAACCTTCAATTCTAATTTGATCACCAATACTAATTTTTCTTAATTTTTTTCTAATGTAATTTTTATCTGTTACCAGATGATTGTTTGACAATTTTGACGAGTCAAAGCTTTCCCATGCTTGTTTGTCTTTTGTGCTGAAATTACAGGTAAATTGACCATTCCAAAATTCGAACTTGGGTAGAAACTTTGTTGATGCGTTTTCATCCCAGACTATGCAATAGTCTGCAACATTGAGGTGGTCATTCCAACGCTTATGTAAATTGTAATTTCCATCATGTAATTCATATGAAACAACTAAACCATATAACTCATAGTCATATAATGGTTGTATTTCATAATCGATATTGTTTACTTGAGTAAGAAAGGCCGGTTGATCAATTTTGATTTGAGAAGGAGCTTGATTTAACTCATCAATGATGGGCATTTCGCTTGCAAAATCATTGCGTTTCCAAAAACTAACTAATATAAAAATAAAACTTAATGATACAAGATAGCTCCATTTCAAAATACACAACCTCTAATTTATAAATTATTATCTAAGTATTGCCAACCATCGCCAAAGACTTAAAACATCTGCCAATGCAGCTGCCACATAAGTAAATGCACATGCCTTTAATACTTGCTTGATCGCAGGCAAATAATTCTGTGGAACAAACTCACCTTTCTCTAGTATTGGTAATGCTTTATTAAAGCTTGCATCCCATTCTTCTGGCAATATAGCTACATACATAAGAACAGAAACAAACATGGTGACAATTCCAATTATCGCCGTGATTACAATGATATGCGGTATACGAAATATGACTGTTACAAAAGGGATACTGAATAAAATAAATATCCCAATTTGACGAATTCTATGCGCCTTCCCTAAATAACGATCACGCAATCTACTTACAGGTTCTTTTTTATTAAATTGAATAGCGTGTCCTACTTCATGCGCTGCTACAGCCACTGCCGTTAGAGATTTCCCAGTATATATATCTGGGCTCAAGCAAACTGAGTTAGTCGAGGGATTATAGTGATTATCGTCTTTAGAGCCTTTTAACAGCTCTACATCTTGAAGTTTATATATTTTAATTAAGTGTGCTGCTAATTCTCCACCTGTACCTGGCATACTGTCTATGCGCTTATGATGTTTTTGCAATACATGGCGCACCCAAAGCTGTGGCGCATATATTAGAACGATAATAGTTACAATTAATAGTGAGTAAAACACAACAGAGTCACAGCGCAAGCACCTTAGAGGCTAGCCGCTACAAACAACAAATAAAAGTTAATTCAAAAATGTATTGCACGGTCGTCAACAGCAAGTGCCGCTTCATGCATGCCCTCAGAAAGGCTAGGATGCGCATGTATTGTGCGAGCAAGGTCTTCGGAAGAAAGATCGGATTCCATTGCTACAACGGCTTCTGAAATAAGCTCTGATGCATTTGGCCCAATAATATGTACTCCAAGAATTTGATCGGTTTCGCGATCGGCGATCACTTTAAATTTTCCATCTGTATCACCCATAGCACGCGCTCTACCCAATGCCATAAAGGGAAATGTCCCAACTTTAGTCTTCTTTCCCGCTAACTTACATTCTTCTTCTGTTCTACCTGCCCAAGCTATTTCGGGCCAAGTATAGATTACCCATGGAATATGCTCATGATCCATCTGCGCATATTGTCCTGCTAGTAATTCTGCAACTGCAACTCCCTCTTCTGATCCTTTATGTGCCAGCATTGCTCCACCAATAACGTCACCAATTGCATAAATGTTATTAACAGATGTGCGCCATTGTTTGTCTGTTTCGATAAAGCCTTTATTATCAATCTTGATATTTACAGCATCTAATTTCATGTTTGCAGTGTTCGCTTTACGGCCAACCGCCACAATTAATTTATCGACTTCTAGAGACTGTTCTTCGCCATCAGCTTTGTATTTAAGCAGTACTTTTCCATTACCAGCATTAACCTCACTAACTAAACTATTTAATCGAATATCAAGACCTTGTTTATTAAGAATCTTTAACGCTTCTTTGCCAACTTCCTGATCAGCACTTGGTAGGAATTTAGCAAGCGCTTCCAGAATGACCACTTCAGAACCTAGTCGATTCCAAACACTACCCATTTCTAAACCGATTACTCCCGCACCAATAATGCCTAAGCGTTTCGGCACTGCTTTTAACGACAATGCACCTGTTGAATCTAAAATGCAGTCGTTATCTACATTTGCTATAGGTATATCAGCTGGTACTGAGCCGCTTGCGATTACAATATTTTTAGCTTGTATTTCTTCAGCTGTATCATCGATATTATTTTTAATATTTAGTTTATTTTCAGAAATAAAATTTGCCGACCCTGTATATAAAACCACTTTATTTTTTTTTAATAAGCTTGCAACACCGCCAGTTAATATTTGCACTACTTTATCTTTTCGTTTTTGCATCGCAGGCACATTGATATCAAATCTATCAACTTCAATGCCATGTTCTTTAGCTTGATGATTGAGAAAGTGCACATGGTGACTTGAATCTAGTAGTGCTTTTGAAGGAATGCAACCTACGTTTAAACAAGTTCCACCCAAAGTGGATTTACCTTTATCATTCACCCATTCATCAATACAGGCGACCTGCAGACCAAGTTGGGCACATCGAATTGCGCATACATATCCTGCGGGACCTGCGCCGATAACTGCTACATCATAATCTTTCATATAATTACTTAAACTTGAAGTAGTAATCTATTTGGGTCTTCAATGATGTTCTTGATATGGCTCAAGAATTGCACCGCTTCTCTGCCATCGATGATGCGATGATCATAACTAAGCGCTAAATACATCATTGGTGCGATTACGATTTCACCATTTTTAGCAATGGGCCGCGCTTGAATCGAATGCATGCCCAAAATTGCACTCTGAGGAGGATTAATGATTGGTGTGGACATCATGGAACCAAAAACACCACCATTTGAAATAGTAAAAGTTCCGCCAGTGAGTTCTTCAATTGTCACTTTATTTTCTTGTGCTCGCACAGCAAGATCGTTAATGGTTTGTTCGACGCCTGCGAATGACATTGCATCTGCATCACGAACAATTGGAACGATGAGACCACGCTGTGTACTTACAGCTACACCAATATCGAAATAGTCATGATATATAATGTCTGCACCTTCAACAGAAGCATTAATCACAGGGAATTCTTTTAATGCCTCAACCGTTGCCTTAACAAAGAAAGACATGAATCCGAGCTTTACTCCATGTGATTCTTCAAAGCTTTCTTTGTAACGTTTACGCAGATCTATAATATTCTGCATGTTAACTTCGTTAAACGTAGTAAGCATTGCGGTTTCATGTTGTGACTGCACTAACCGTTTTGCGATACTTTTGCGTAACCCCGTCATTGGTACGCGTTTGTCTTCTCTCTTCCCAGTTGCAGTTTGCATCGGCATAAATTGCGGCGCAGTCATAATCTCGGTCGCTGAATCAATATCGCTGGCAGATGCAGGTTCAGCTGAATTAATAACTGCTTCAATATCTTTTTTGGTCACACGACCATCTTTGCCTGTGCCTTGAATATTATTAACATCAAGATTGTTTTCCGCTGCTAGTTTTCTAACAGCGGGACTTGTCTTAGAAGTGTTCGATGATGCTTTGGAATTATTAGTGATTGCCGCATGTGCTTTTGCGTCATTATTAGCACTCACAACTGCACTTACATATTCAGATACACTTGATTCTTTTTCACTTTCAAGTTCACCAATCTTTTTAGATGATTTTATAGCATTTTTACTTGCATCGATTACAGCAATTACATCATTGCTTTTCACTTGGTCATTTTTATGTTTTGCAATTGAGGTTAGCTCACCAGTTTGAGGTGCGGTGATTTCCAAAATCACTTTATCAGTCTCTACATCAACCAACTGCTCACCCTCTTCGACAAGCTCCCCAGGTTTTTTTAGCCAATCGCCAATAATAGCTTCAGTGACAGATTCAGCCAGCTCTGGGACTGTAACATCAACTTTCATCTCTCTACCTCAATTTTAAATTCATCAAACGGCACGTAATGGTTGTCTTGAGACCTGCTCACGCAGACCAAGTGCATCTTCTATTAATGCTTGCTGTTGTTCCCTGTGAATATGCAAAGAACCAGCAGCAGGTGAAGCTGAATATGTTCTACCTGCATAACGTAATTGATGAGTCTCACTGATACATGCTTTCATATTACGCCTAGATTGAACAAAGAACCATGCACCTTGATTACGCGGCTCCTCTTGACACCACACTAGTTCTTTAGCGCCTGAATATTTTTGAATTATTTTTTTAACTTCATCGCGTGGAAAAGGATAAAGTTGCTCAATCCTCACAATTGCAACATTTCTAATTTTGTGTTCAGCACGTGCTTTTACCAACTCATAATAAAGCTTACCTGCACAGAATATAATTTTTCTGACCTCAGCTGCATTCACCTCATCAACTTCATCCAATACATTATTGAATTGGCCTTCAGTAAATTCATGCAAAGGTGAAGCTGCTATTGGGTCTCGCAAAATATTTTTTGGCGTCATGACAATCAAAGGTTTTCGATATGGACGCAACATCTGCCGTCGCAACATATGAAAGATTTGTGAAGGAGAGCTAGGCATACATACTTGCATATTGTCCTCTGCGCAAAGCTGAAGATAGCGCTCTAGTCTTGCAGATGAATGCTCTGGACCTTGCCCATCATATCCATGTGGAAGCAACATCACCAAACCACAGTATCGTTGCCACTTTGCTTCAGAGGAACTTAGAAACTGGTCTACATACATTTGGGCGTTATTTGCAAAATCACCAAATTGTGCTTCCCATATAACTAATGTATTTGGATCAGCGGTGCTATAGCCTACCTCATATCCCAATACTGCTTCTTCAGAAAGTAATGAATTTATTGGCAGAAATAATGGTTGGTCTTTAGCGATATGCCGTAATGGAACATAGGTTTCACCTGTAGCTTGATCATGGAAACCTGCATGACGATGAAAAAAAGTTCCGCGCACGCAATCTTGACCAGATAAACGTACTGCATACCCATCTTCTAATAAAGATGCATAAGCTAACGTTTCACCAAATCCCCAATCTGCATTTTGTTCTCCTTTACCCATTTTTATTCGCGCTTCTACAATTTTTTCTACAGTACGATGTAACACAAATCCTTTCGGCACTGTCGTAAATTTTTCTGCTAATTTTTCTACTCGTTGAGCACTTATTTTTGTATTTGCTTTATTGCGCCAATGTGTACCAATATAAGGTTTGTAATCTACAACAAATTTTCGATTCACATTTTTTGCTATTGGTCCACAAACACGCTCGCCTCTTTGTAATTTATTCAAATATTTTGTTTGCAGTGCTTTGACGCGTGGCTCTGTAATTGTTTTGTTGCGAATTAAACGGTTTGCATAAACCTTTCTCACACCTTCCTTGTTGCGAATTGCTTTATACATGATAGGCTGAGTTACAGATGGCTCATCTGCTTCATTATGTCCGTGTTGTCGATAACAAATCATATCGATAACAACATCGCGCTTAAACTTCATGCGAAAATCGACTGCTAGCTTAGAAACATAAGCTACTGCTTCAGGATCATCTCCGTTAACATGGAAAATTGGTGCTTGCACCATCTTAGCAACGTCTGTGCAATATAATGTCGACCGTGAATCAAGTGGATCACTAGTTGTAAAACCAATTTGGTTATTGACAACAACGTGAATGCTACCACCTGTGGTGTAACCACGTGTTTTGGACAGATTAAGCGTTTCCATTACCACACCTTGCCCCGCAAAAGCTGCATCACCATGGATGAGCAAAGGCATCGCATCGACACGTTCATTATCTTTACGTCGCTCTTGTCGAGCACGAACCGAACCTTCAACAACAGGATTAATCGCTTCTAGATGCGAAGGATTAAATGCTAGTACGGTATGAACCGGCGAATGATCAGTTTTTAGATTAGCCGAAAATCCTTTGTGGTATTTAACATCACCTGATCCTGTTACAGGATCTGCAGTGTCCTCAAACTCCTGAAATAATAATTCCGGACTCTTGCCAAGAATATTAACCAAAACGTTGAGGCGCCCTCGATGCGCCATTCCCATAATGACTTCACTTACTTTATGAAATCCGCAACGACGAATAACTTCATCTACACTTACAATTAAACTTAAGCCCCCCTCCAGTGAAAATCGTTTTTGCCCAACATATTTTTTGTGCAGATATACTTCTAAAGACTTAGCCGCAATAAGTGTCTCTAAAATGGTGCGCTTGCGTTTATCTGAAAAACCACTTGAGAGATAATATTGTTCCAAACGTTGTTGTATCCACTCTTTTTGTTCTGGCGATGTTATATGCTTAAACTCTGATCCAATTGTTCCGCAATAGGTAACAGATAGCATATTAATAATTTCTCGAAGAGGAGCTTTCTTAATACCTCCAAGCGAACCAGTTTCAAAAACTGTCTCCATATCCTCATGGGTCAAGCCATGAAATTCAGGACTGAGTTCAGGAATATCTGGGCGCGCATCTGCCCCCAAAGGATCAATATCAGCTTGCCTATGTCCAAGATATCGGTATGCGCTGATTAGGCGAATTACACCGACTTGTTTTCGATTATTGGCTTCTGAAGTTTGTTGTGATGGGTTTTCATTCTTGTGCTGCGCGATATCACGCAAACTACTCCTAATATTTTTATGAGTAATTTTAGTTGACGATGTAGGTGGAATTTTTTTGAACTGCTCGCGCCAGTATTGCGAAACAGATGAAGGGTCTAATAAATATTCTTCATACAGAGCTTCAATATAAGCAATATTATTACTATTGAACTGCCCCATATGTTTCATGAGCTCGTCTGTATCCATTACACAAAAAAGTTGAACTATAGTCTCAAGACAACACTATGAGAGAACAATTCCATAGTGTTCGCTATCATGAGCAGGTTACATTGTGTGGGTGGGTCGATCAGCCTGAAGTGCGCCTGCAAGCAGCGTTTCTATCTTATTTCGCGTTTGCCCATTATCCTGATTACTAAATTGCACGCCAATGCCTGCAGTCCGATTGCCTTGCGCATTAGGTGGCGTGATCCATATGACATTTCCAGCAACGGGTAAGCGCTCCGTCTCATCCATCAGTGTTAAAAGCATGAAAACTTCATCATCCAACTTATATGCCTTGTTGGTCGGTATAAATAAACCACCATTTTTTACAAACGGAATATACGCAGCATATAAGGAGCCTTTGTCCTTAATTGCAAGTGATAGTATGCCTCTGCTACCTTCTGCCATAATTAATTTTGTTTAAAATGGGCCCTATACCGGTTGTTCTAGAACTTCCTGACATCGAATGAGCATGTCTTCGATGAACAACCTCTTATTGAGAGGCGCGCTAGAAAACCTACGCAATTCAATGAGTTTGTCCATAAATCTGAACAGTAAATGTAAGTCTACTCGGCCCACTAGACTATGCAAGCTCCGACGAATGTCCGGATTTTCAAGGGTTATCGGCTGTTTATCATAATGACAGCGAATCAAGTCAGCACACCATGACTGCTGCCACATCACCAGCTGCTCCAAAGACTCATCCTGGTGTTTTACAGACACTTTGGTGACTTTTGCCTTGCCGACTAAAAATTGCTCCACATCTTGATAAAACTTAGCTCTGTTCTCTCCCAGTCCTGAGCGTTTGAGTGCTAATGCATGCAGTGTTCTCCCACCTGCCACTTTTAGCATTGAATCCCAGTGGGCATACTCTTCCTGATCATTTAACCATTTCAAAGACAGCGCTTCACTTGGTATATGGTGCTTCCAATTTTGACATCGACTTTTGATCGTCGGCAGTAATGCATCCGCATGATGACTAACCAATAGCAATATAGAGTTTTCGGGCGGTTCTTCTAATGTCTTTAATAAGGCGTTGGCTGCATTAATATTCATATTCTCAGCCGTATTAATACAGACAATTTTATATTTGCCTTGTTGTCTGCTCAACGTCATAAACTGATTGAGTTCACGTATATCATCAATTTTTATTTGTTCGCTTTTCTTTTGTTCTTCACCTTCATCGACATTTAGAATACGAACATCCGGATGTGTTTTTGCATTAAATAAGTGGCAATCTTTACATTTACCACAAGCATAACCATCCTTGCTTGGGTTAGTACAATTTAATCTTTTTATAAATTGTAAACAAAATTCAAGTTTGCCAATTGCTTTTGGTCCTGAAATCAACACGGCATGAGCAAGACGTTGATCTTTTACATAACGCACTGCATGCTGCCAAATTTCTTCTTGCCATGGATATATCATTTTCTTTTTTAGTTTATTAAGTTCAGATTAGTCGAGAAACTCTGCAAATCTTTTCTTTATGTGTTCCTGAATCTCATACGCTACCTCATCAATTTCCTGATCTGCATCAATCACACAAAATCTCTCTTGATGATTTTTTGCAAGCTTTAAATAGCAATCCCGAACACGTTCAAAGAACTGAGAATTTTCCGTCTCAAATCGATCTTTTTCACCACGCTCACTTACACGCTGCATACCATTTCTTAGATCACCGATTAACAGTATTGTTAGATCAGGTTTAAAGTCGCCATGCACTGCATTTTCTATCATCTTGATTCTTTCATTTGGAATTCCTCTACCACCACCTTGGTATGCATAACTTGCATCAGTAAAGCGATCACAAATTACCCATCTATTATCTTTCAATGCTGGATATATTACTTCCTGTAAATGCTGCGCGCGTGCCGAAAACATAAGCAATAGCTCTGACATCACACTCAAGTTAGATTTTTTTGATAACAGCAGTTCCCTTATTTTTTCGCCTAGAATCGTGCCGCCAGGCTCGCGAGTAACAATATAATCAATTTTTTTAGTCTTTAAATATTCTTCTAAAAGATTAATTTGTGTTGTTTTACCAACACCTTCAGTTCCTTCAAAAGTAATAAATTTTCCGTGAACCATCGAATCTGTATTTTTACCCATTCTATACTTGTAAAATTATTCAGTCTTATGATTCGCTTTGTATCTATTTTTATCACCGCCTAGCTGATATTTAATCACAGCATCTTTATGCTCTTCGTAAGTTTTTGAAAATTGATGAGTGCCATCACCTTTTGCTACAAAAAAAATGGCTTCGCTATCGGCTGGGTTAATAGCAGCTGAAATAGATGCTCGGCTCGGCAAGGCGATGGGGGTGGGAGGCAAGCCTTTGTGAACATATGTATTGTATGGAGTGTCTGTTTTTAAATCTTTGCGACGAATATTGCCATCATATGAATCTCCCATTCCATAGATAACAGTTGGATCCGTTTGCAATCGCATATTTCGTTTTAAACGGGTACTGAATACTGCGGCAACCATGCCCCGTTCTGAGTCAACACTTGTTTCTTTTTCAACAATTGAGGCCAATATCAATGCCTCTTCAGGGGAATCGAGTGGTGTATCTTCAGGCCGATCCTCCCACTCTTCCTGTAATACACGTTGCATATAGTTATTAGCTCGCTGGAAAAAATCCACATCAGTCGTATTTGCTGGAAAATGATATGTATCAGGATAAAACCAGCCTTCCGGATGATTTTGTAAATTTAGTTTTTCAAGCAATTCTTCTTTAGATGCAACTGTATGCTTAATTTTTTCGTGTTTTGAAACAGCTTGCCATAATTGATTAAAGGTCCAGCCTTCTATTGCGGTTAGGCTAAATTGAACCGTTTCACCTTTGATAAGTTTATTAAGTAACTGTACAGGGCTTAAATTACCTTGAATTGTATATTCGCCTGCTTTTATAGAATGGCTCGCACCACTTAATCGGCCAAAAAATTGCCAAGGTAAAGTTTCTCGTACCACACCTAGTTCGACTAATTCTTGCGAGATTTGTTTGAAATTCATTCCCGGATCAATAATTAGTTGCATTTGAGCATCGTTATTGCTGAGCGGCTTATTTGCATAATCTTTGAAGTAAATTGACAGCAATGTAATCACAATAGTCAATAATATAAATATTGAACTAATTACTCGTGTGTAAGTTTTCACTTAGAAAATTCCTAGCAATTAAACGCTGCAGATAAGCGCTGAATTATAGCGGTTTTGTTTAGCTTACGGCCACAATATCTATCAACTGGCCAAATGCCAATTACACTATTGCATAACATCATGCCTTGCATGTTTTTTAATTCAGAAGAATGAATGTCGCGTATTTGAAGTTGAATGTCGTTTGCTAAGCAATACTCAATTATTTTTTTTCGCATCACTCCAGCTACTCCACATTGCGTGAGATCAGGTGTAATTAAATAATCATTTTGCTCAAAGAAAACATTACATGAGGTACCTTCAATAACATTATCACTTGTATCGCAAACCAACCCCTCTTGAAATTTGTCTTCCCATTCACTACGAGCAAGCACTTGTTCTAATCTATTGAGATGTTTAATCTGCGCCAACTTATTCTGACGAGCTAACCGAAACTCACACTGAGTAACCTCAACACCTTGATCAAAAGTATCTGGAAGTTCAGGCCAAGGGAATTTTTGTACAATGCGAGTTGCCGTAGTACATTCGGGCTTATAGCCTCTGCCGCCTACACCACGTGTTACGATAATTTTGATTACGCAGTTCTTCTTTGCTTCAATTAATTGCAAAGTTTCATTTTTTAATCGGGATAAATCAGGCGTTTTAATACCAAGCACATCACAACCTTGCTCTAGTCTTTCAAGATGCTCATCCCAATATTGAATTTCACCTTGTTTAACCGCAATGGTTTCAAACACACCATCTCCATAAATTAATCCACGATCTGTAGAAGAAATTTGATCGCCCTGATGGCCATTTACGATGACTTCAGGATTTTGCATATTTATTTAATGAGATTGATTGCGTTATGTAGACGCAACTTTAGTAGCATTGATGCAAGCAATTTTAGCTCGTGATTTTAAACGCTCTTGAATACTACAGTACCGTTAGTGCCGCCAAATCCAAATGAATTCGATAACGCAACATTCACATTACTGTCGCGCGCCTCGTTTGGCACATAATCTAAGTCACATTTAGGATCAGGAGTATCGTAATTGATGGTTGGCGGGAGAATGTTTTTATTCACAGCCAATATACTGAACACCGCTTCCACTCCGCCTGCAGCCCCAAGTAAATGCCCTGTCATGGACTTGGTCGAACTCACCGCAACATTTTTAACATGTTCGCCAAAAGTACTTTTTATACCCTCTGTTTCAGCAACATCGCCTGCTGGTGTAGAAGTACCATGCGCATTAATATAATTTACATCACTAATGTTTAAACCAGCATCAGATAAAGCATTTTGCATACATTTGGCACCACCACTCCCACCTGCTGCAGGCGAAGTCATATGATATGCATCGCTACTCATACCATAGCCGACTAATTCGCAATAAATATTTGCAGAGCGCGCTTTTGCACTTTCATACTCTTCTAGTACAACCACACCCGCTCCATCACCTAACACGAACCCGTTTCGATTTAAATCAAAAGGACGACTGGCACCTTCAGGGTCATCATTATGGGATGCACAGAGAGCCTTAGCTGCAGCAAATCCGCCAATACCTAATGGACAAGTTGCCATTTCTGCACCACCAGCAATCATGATATCTGCATCACCGTACATAATCATTCGTGCGGCATCACCTATGTTATGTGTGCCAGTAGTACAAGCCGAAACTATAGATATATTGGGTCCGCGATAACCTTTCATTATCGACAAGTTACCTGACACCATATTAATGATATTGCTTGGTACAAAAAAAGGCGAAATCTTTTTTGGCCCACCTTTAATATAAGCTTCATTACTTTTTTCAATTCCCGGCAAACCACCTATACCGCTACCTATTGCGACACCAATTCGGTCTGCATTTTCCTCAGACACTTCAAATCCAGAATCATTTATGGCTTGCACTCCCGCACCGATACCATAATGTATAAAAGGATCCATTTTGCGCTGTTCTTTTTTACTCAAGTAATCTTCAACAACAAAATCACGTGTTTGACCAGCAATTTGAACTGAGAAAGCACTTGCATCAAAACAATCAATTTTTGAAATACCGCTGTTACCAGCAGTAATGTTTGCCCATGCTTTTTCTATTGTTGAACCAACTGGAGAAACAATCCCCAAGCCAGTCACCGCTACTCGTCTCCGCGACATTGTATTTGCTCTGCCTAAATGATGATTGGTTTGAATAAATCTAAACGAAAAGTTAGCAAGCCTGTTTTAGCGACGTTGTTAACTTTAAATTGAATATACTCGATTGCTATTGATGACTATTCACGTAATCAATAGCCTGTTTAACTGTTGTAATCTTTTCAGCTTCTTCATCTGGAATTTCACATTCAAATTCCTCTTCTAGCGCCATTACTAGTTCTACTGTATCTAAAGAGTCAGCACCTAGATCATCAACAAATGAGGATTCATCTTTAACCTCATCTTCATTGACACCTAATTGCTCAACGACAATCTTTTTTACTCTTTCTTCATTTGTGCTCATATAGTTGCTTCCTCTTTGCAAAAAAATATTAGTCCGATCCTGGTCGGGTCGCTATTGTATTGAAAAGGCCTACACCTTGCCATTACTCAAGTTACCAGTAATCAAGCGTATAACCAAACTAATCGTGTTAAAAATGGTAGTAAATCAACAGCAATTGTTGATTAGATACAAGATGTTAGACAATAAACTTTAAGTGATTAACCGATAATATTTAACATATTCTAGGCCATATATAGGCCGCCATTTACATGGATCGTTTCACCAGTGATATACCCTGCTTCCTCAGAGACTAAAAATTTAACCGCAGCGGCCACATCATGCGGCATACCCATACGTCCCAAGGGCACATTACTCAAAAGCGCTTTCTTCTGATCATCGCTTAGCTCACTGGTCATATCTGTCTCGATGAATCCGGGTGCAATTGCATTTATTGTGATGCCGCGTGAGGCGACTTCTTGCGCCAAGGACTTGGTAAAGCCAATCATTCCAGCCTTTGCAGCAGCATAATTTGATTGCCCTGCATTTCCAGATGCCCCCACCACAGAGGAAATATTTACTATTCGACCTTTCCTAGCTTTTGTCATGTCACGTAAGCATGCTTTACACAAACGATATAAAGAAGATAAATTTGTATTGATAACATCGTTCCATTCTTCGTCTTTCATACGCATTAATAAATTATCTTTGGTAATGCCCGCGTTATTTACAAGAATAGTTGGCGCAGAAAAACTTTCTTTAATTTCATTAAGTGTATTCTTGACTGATTCTTCCTGTGTAACATCCAGGACCAAAGCCTTACCCTCATGGCCAGCTTTATTTAGGTCCTCTTGAATAGTATCCGCTCCATTTTTGGATGTAGCAGTTCCAATAACAATGTAAGCTTCATCACCCAATGCATGCAAAATCGCTTTACCTATACCTCGACTAGCACCGGTGATTAAGGCAACTTGTTTATCCATTTATGTACTCACCTAAAATTATATTTGACTTATTTTTTCCAATGCCGATTCGAGACTTTTAACATCATGCACACAATAACAAGGCACACTTCGATCAATTCGTTTACTTAAACCCGTTAGCACTTTCCCAGACCCTAACTCAATAAAACATTCACTACCTTGTGAAATCATTGATTGAATGGTTTCAACCCATCGTACCGGATTAAATAATTGTCGGTATAAAGCTTCTTTAATATTAGTAGGGTCATTGTGAGCATTGACGTCTACATTATGTAGCACTTTTACTGTGGAGCTTTTTAGCTCGATATCATTTAAATAATCACGTAATTTTTCTGCTGCAGGTTGCATTAAACTACTATGAGATGGAACACTCAAAGGCAACATAACAGCACGTTTTGCACCCGCTTCTTTGCTTGCTTCAATTGCACGGTTCACAGCATCCGCATCACCGGCAATAACAACTTGTCCTGGGGCATTGAAATTAACCGCTTGCACTACTTGTCCCTGCGAGCTATTCGTACACACTTCAGCGAGCTTGTCATTATCTAAACCCAAAATTGCAGCCATTGCGCCCTGCCCCTCAGGCACCGCTTGCTGCATAACCTCACCGCGAAAACGTGCAAGTGGAACAGCATCTTCAAAAGTTAGCGCCCCCGAGCACACCAATGCCGTATATTCCCCAAAGCTGTGTCCAGCCATTAATGCAGGATTGTTAACCGATTTGTTCCATATCGTCCACACAGCGTAACTTGCACATAACATGATTGGTTGTGTGTTTTCAGTACGATTTAGATCCTGTTCTGGCCCCGTACAAGTCAGCCCCCATAAATCTTGCTTAAGGATTTCTGATGCTTGTTCAAAAGTTTGCTTTACTTCCGAATATTGGCTTGCGAGTTCTTCAAGCATGCCAATAGACTGTGACCCCTGACCAGGGAATAGATACGCGTAGCTCATTTATGGTTGTAGAAAACGATTAAAATCAATACGAAATAAGGTGGCATTATTGTACTCATAAATCAAATCCCTTGTTTTATTTTTTTGTTCTACCATAATGTGCGACTTCTTATTAAATGACTAGGAGCTGTATGGCCAAAGAAGACCAAATTGAAATGGAAGGCACCGTGATGGAGACCTTACCAAACACGATGTTTCGCGTAGAACTTGAAAATGGGCATGTAATAACGGCTCATATTTCAGGCCGTATGCGTAAACACTATATTAAGATTTTGACGGGCGATAAAGTCACTGTTGAAATGACACCTTATGACTTAACAAAAGGCAGAATTACGTTCAGAGGAAAGTAACCCTTTGAACCAAGCACTAGTTCGTTACTTCTTCTAGATATTCAATATCCAGCTCTTTGCTGTTTTCATCATCACTAGCACGAACAACTATCTTACCGCCGTTTTCTAGGCGACCAAATAATATTTCCTCAGCCAATGGCTTTTTAATGTGCTCTTGAATAATCCTCTGCATGGGACGTGCGCCCATTTTCACATCATACCCACGTTCAGCAATCCATTGTTTAGCAGAAGCCTCAACGTGAATTTCAACTTTCTTGGATTCTAACTGCGCTTCTAATTGTGATACAAACTTGTCCACCACATGCAAAATAGTTTTTGCATCCAATGGTGAGAACTGAATTATTGCATCAAGTCGATTTCTAAATTCAGGCGTAAAGGTACGCTTGATGATTTCGGCTCCATCAGATTGATGATCTTGTGTTGTAAATCCAACACTTGTTCGATTCATTTCTTGCGCACCTGCATTAGTCGTCATCACTAATATGACATTACGAAAATCAACCTTGCGTCCATTTGTATCTGTCAATGTGCCGTGATCCATGATTTGCAACAATAAATTAAATACATCCGGATGCGCTTTTTCAATTTCATCTAACAATAAAACACAATGTGGCGCTTTTAGTACAGCATCCGTTAGCAAACCACCTTGATCAAACCCCACGTAGCCAGGAGGTGCGCCTATTAATCGTGAAACTGTATGACGCTCCATATATTCAGACATATCAAATCGTAATAACTCAATACCAAGGATCATCGACAATTGGCGTGTGACTTCAGTTTTACCTACACCGGTTGGACCAGCAAACAAAAACGAACCAATCGGTTTGTCTTCATTACCTATTCCAGATCGTGACATTTTTATCGCTGTTGATAATGTTGTGATTGCATCATCTTGCCCAAACACAACTAGTTTCAAATCACGCTCCAAATTCTTTAATAACTCGGTATCGTTAGAACTTACGTGTTTAGGCGGAATACGCGCAATTTTTGAAACCACTTCTTCAATTTGTTTGATCGTAATCGTTTTCTTGCGTGATGATTTAGGCTTGAGGTTCATATTTGCTCCCGCTTCATCAATCACATCAATTGCTTTATCAGGCATATAGCGGTCATTAATATGTTTATCGGCTAGCTCTGCAGCTGTCTTTAAAGCTTTATCGGAATATTTCACATCATGATGCTTTTCAAAGCGACTGCGCAGCCCTTTAAGAATCTCAAAAGTTTCATCAACACTAGGTTCATCGATATCAATATTTTGAAAACGTCTTGCCAACGCACGGTCTTTTTCAAACACACCTCTGAATTCTTGATACGTTGTGGAACCGATACATTTTAATTCTCCAGAACTAAGCATGGGCTTGATTAAATTTGATGCATCCATAACACCGCCCGATGCTGAACCTGCACCAATTACAGTATGAATTTCATCGATAAATAAAATTGCACCCTCTTCATCTTTGAGTTGGTGCAACACACCTTTTAGACGTTTTTCGAAATCGCCACGATATTTTGTACCAGCAACCAAACCCCCAAGATCCAGCGCATAAATAGTACTGTCTTGTAAAATTTCAGGTACTTTCTTTTCTACAATCCGTTTTGCCAATCCTTCAGCAATTGCGGTTTTACCTACTCCCGCTTCACCAACTAACAAAGGATTGTTTTTTCTTCGACGACAAAGAATTTGAACAACACGCTCAACTTCATTATCACGCCCAATAAGTGGGTCAATTTTCCCTTCTGCTGCTTTTGCATTTAAATTTGTTGCAAAGCGCTCTAATGGTTTTGGCGCCGGATTATCGCCTTCGAGTTCAACTTCTGGATCTCCAGTTAATTCGCTTTCTGAATCCATAGGCACTTTGGAAATTCCATGCGCTATAAAATTAACTACATCTAGTCTTGCTACATCATGCTGTCCCAGCAAATAGACTGCATGTGATTCTTGCTCGCCAAAAATTGCAACTAACACGTTAGCACCGGTAACTTCGGCTTCTTTTTTTCCCGATGACTGCACATGAAAAACTGCACGCTGTAATACACGTTGAAAACCTAAAGTCGGCTGGGTGTCACGATCATCTTCTTCAGGTAACACAGGAGTGTTATCACTTATAAATTCTGCTAGCTCAGTAGCTAATTTTGCAAGATTAGTCCCACATGCACGCAATACATCTGCAGCGGCTGGGTTTTGAGTCAGCGCAAGTAGTAAATGCTCAACCGTCATAAACTCATGACGTTTTTCGCGCGCCTCTTTAAAGGCAACGTTGAGGGTAAATTCAAGCTCTTTATTCAGCATGGTTTTTCTTTGCCTTTAGTTGAACCTTTTAATTAAGCCTCTTCCATGGCACACAATAGTGGGTGGTTATTCATGCGTGAGTAATCATTCACTTGCGCCACTTTAGTTTCTGCAACATCTCGAGTAAAAACACCACAGACTCCTTTGCCACGTGTATGAACGTGCAACATGATGCGGGTCGCTTTTTCTCGATTCATTTTGAAAAAATTCTCTAAAATATGTACCACAAATTCCATAGGGGTGTAATCATCATTCAAAATCACCACTTTGTACATCTGTGGTTTCTTAACCTTGGGTTTCGCCTCTTGGACAACTAATTCATCATCGTGGCGAATTTCTTCTTGATCAGACATACTCGATAGATAAGACTATTGCGATTAATATTATATACAGCACTTTTTAGCAGCCTAGCTACAATATCTAAAACGTCCCATTTGGCCTACTAAAAGCTCATCTGTATTAAAAACTAATATTGGTACGTTTAGAGTTAGTTTCAAGTATTTTCAATAATTTAATTTAATTAGTCAATGTAAATTGTTGATATATAATAATATAGTTGGTTAAATTGAGTTTGAATTTTTAGATTTTTTTAGATTTAACATATTCAATGGAATATTGATATTGATGCTAATTGAGCAATCTCTAACTTGTATAGACAGCTTTTAAAATGAACTGGGAACCGCATATTACTGTTGCAGCCGTGATCGAGCGCGAGCAAAAATTTCTTCTGGTTGAGGAAATGGTCGAAGGTACTGCAGTATTTAATCAGCCCGCTGGTCATTGGGAAAAAGATGAAACCCTTCTTGAAGCGGCATCACGCGAAACATTAGAAGAGACGGGCTGGGAATTTTATCCAACAGCTTTAGTGGGCATCTATCAATGGACACATCCACACAAAGATGAAACTTTTTTGCGCTTTACATTTTGTGGCAATACAAGCGACAAACAAATTTCTACTGATCTGGACAAAGGTATACTCAAAGCAGATTGGCACACTGCAAATGAAATTCTTGCCCTTCCAGAAAAAAAAATAAGAAGCACAATGGTCACAGAAAGTTTGCGTGATTATTTAGCAGGTAAAAGACAACCATTAGAAATATTCCGCGATATTCACCAGCATTGGTAATCTGTTTAGTCATACACGTAGATGAAGAATAAAATCATTGTCGGCATGTCAGGTGGTGTCGACTCGTCGGTTGCAGCACTTCTATTAAAAGAACAAGACTTTCATGTAGAGGGCTTGTTTATGAAAAACTGGGAAGAAGATGACGACGAGGAATATTGCTCAGCTGCGGTTGATTTAGCTGATGCACAAAAAATTTGTGATCAAATTGGTATTTATTTACATACTGTAAATTTTTCAAGCGAGTATTGGGACCGCGTATTTGAATATTTTCTCAACGAATATAAAGCTGGAAGAACGCCTAACCCTGATATTATTTGTAATAAAGAAATAAAATTTCGAGCATTTCTGGATCACGCAATAAATTTAGATGCTGATTACATTGCCACGGGGCACTATGCGATTTGTAGAAATGATAATTCTAAGACGCACTTGCGCAAAGGGTTAGATCAAGGCAAGGACCAAAGTTATTTTTTACATACACTTGACCAACAGCAGCTAGCAAAATCTATTTTCCCTATCGGTAATCTTGAGAAAACTGCTGTAAGGAGAATTGCCCAACAAAATAGCTTTGACACCTTTGATAAAAAAGATAGCACAGGCATTTGTTTTATAGGCGAACGTAAATTTCGCGATTTCTTGCAAAACTATATACCTGCAAAACATGGTGAAATTAGGACATTAAATGATGAGGTTATTGGTAAACATGAAGGCGTGATGTTTTATACCATGGGACAAAGGCAAGGTTTAGGTATCGGCGGGCAGCAAAATCATACTGAAGCGCCCTGGTACGTGAGTGAAAAAAACATAGAAGACAATATTTTATATGTTGTGCAAGGAAGAGAACATGAGTCATTACTGCATAACAAATTAAGCGCCCACAATTTTCATTGGGTTGCAGGCAATGAACCAAGCAATCAAGACAACTTGAAAGCTAAAACACGCTATAGACAAGAGGATCAAACCTGCACCTTACATAATATTGACGAAAATACCTATGAAATTACATTTAATCAACCACAGTGGGCCATCACACCGGGGCAAAGTGTAGTCCTTTATCAGGATGATATATGTCTAGGCGGTGGTATCATTAACCAAAGATACAATTAATCATAAAAACTGTGTTTATTGTTACGCAAAATCAAACTATCGCGCTTGCGGGCTTATACCAGTCGCTCGCATTAGTGCAAAATATTGCATGGGAAGGAAATACACATCATTCATGCATGGCATCTACCATTGGTAGTGTTTTAAAACTTGATGCAAGCAGTTACAGCGATGTCTATGGTTCTATAGACAACCTTCAGCTTGGTATCCAGACATTACGCACAGCATTGCAAAGTAAAAGTGAAAAACACGCTATTGAACGTACGCGCTACGCGCTTAACTTAATGTATTTAGCATCGAAGTTTGCGGTAAATAATAATTCTGTTACTGCTTTAAGCAGCCAATTTGAGCGTTTGAATAATCAATATGAGAATATAGAGGAATCGCTCGATGATATTACCCAAGAGTTAGGAACACTTTATCGTGAATATATTAGCCCATTAGGCCCTAAACTGATTATTGAGGGTGATCCTGTATATTTAAAAAGCAACGATAACGCTAGCAAAATACGTGCACTTTTATTAGCAGGAATAAGAGCAATTGTTCTTTGGAAACAAGCAGGTGGTAAACGATGGGCGTTATTGCTTGCACGAAAATCTTTGTTAAATAATCTCATTGAGCTAGAACGCACCTCCAATACTTAAATTAGATGGCACTAAGTAATAACGAGGTGAGCATCTACAACATTAAGAAAAGTACTTCGCTTAATTCCTAATAACGATGTCTTAAATGAACAGTAATACTTTAGTCATGGGCTGTTTGCTTGCCATGCTTGCAGAACTTTGTTTTGTGGGTATGGGATCATTAGTGAAACTGTTATCAGAAAATATGCCAAGCCAGAATGTGTTGTTCTTTCGCAATCTTTTTGGCGTACTTGTATTAATGCCGCTGATTTTTAAATTAGGTATAAAAACACTTCAAACAAACGAGTTTAAATGGCATTTGCTGCGTTCCCTGTCGGGTGTATCCGCAATGTATTGCTTTTTTTATGCCCTATCTGAATTACCCCTAGCGGATGCAATGTTGTTAAAAATAAGCGCACCCTTATTTATTCCAATTATTGCCTTGATTTGGTTGAGTGAACATATTTCATTACGAGCAATCATGGCGATTATGATTGGTTTCCTTGGTGTAGTCCTTGTTCTAAAGCCAACTGGCACCATTCATATTGCATCCATTGCTGGTTTATTAGGAGGCGCATTAGCCGCATTAGCAAAAGTCACCATTCGACGTATGTCACCAACGGAGCCAACCAGTCGTATAGTGTTTTACTTTGGTGTTATTAGCTTATTGGTTTCAGCCATGCCCATGTTTTGGTTTTGGAAAAATCCTGATCAAAGTGAATGGCTATTATTAGTGCTACTGGGCGCGTTCGGTACAGTCGGGCAACTATTTCTAACGAAGGCGTATGCACTCGCACCGGCTAGTAAAATAGCACCTTTCACCTATTCTTCCATTTTGTTTGCAGCCATTATCGGCTGGCTATTTTGGG
>JBCCEI010000020.1:0-23502 GCA_039030355.1 Pseudomonadota bacterium
GACTAACAGCTGGTTGGAAATAGATATTAACCCTGCTATGACGCGATGTCTTCTTTTGGCTGTATTAATCCCATTTTTAGGGTTATATGCTTGGTTAAATCACGTATCAGTAAAACTTTGTTGTTAACGACCGCTATTGGCCGAAAGAAGACATCGCGTCATAGCAGGGTTAATATCTATTTCCAACCAGCTGTTAGTTGGATTGGCAATTTCTAATACTCTTAATTAATGTGAGTCTTTATTCAATTTATGTTATGTTATAACATATTTTTTTGCTTGAAGTTTAGTTGTCCATCATTTTTATTCATATAAAACAATGGTTATAGATTAAGGATGATGGAGATTCTTTATAAAAAATTGATTCGAGATTCATTATAGACGTTGATGTCATAGTTGTTGGTGCAGGTGCCGCTGGTGTTGGTATGGCTCTAGAATTGAAAACTGTCCATGGACTTAGTTATTCAGTGCTAGAACGCGCACGCATAGGAGAATCATTCCGGCGTTGGCCCATTCAAACACGCTTTATCACACCATCATTCAACAGTAATCCATTTGGCCTAGCCGATCTTAATTCTATTGATGCAAACAGCTCGCCCGCCGCCTTTACGGGTACAGAACACATGAGTGGTACTCAGTATGCTGACTATCTCAGAAATGTTGCCGAATCTGCCGAATTGCCCATATCTTGTAGTATTGAAGTATTGGAAGTTCACCCAAATCAGCCCGAAGGGTTTAAGCTAATCACTAATGAAGGCGAAATTAATACTCGGTTTCTAATATGGGCCTGTGGTGAATTTCAATTCCCAGACCTAAAACCGTTTAGTGGCGGTCAGTGGTGTTTGCACTATGCGCAAATTAAAGATTGGGCAGCACTTGAAGCAGGACATTACACGATAATTGGCGGTTATGAGAGTGGCGTGGATGCCGCTTTCAATCTACTTAAACTTGGTCATCCAGTTCGTTTGCTAATACGCAAGCGTACTTGGGATTTACCCGAAGTAAGCGAACCCAGCTTAGTGCTTTCACCTTACACTCGTGAACGCTTGCGAGAGATGGAAGACAACAGTGCCTTAGAAGTTATTTTTGATGCTAATGTTGTTGAGGTGAGTAAAGATGCGGCTAATGAATTTCAAATTCATACTGCCGACGGTCGACATTGGAAATCATTGATTCCACCTATATTAGGCACTGGCTTTCTAAGTGGTGGCGGTGCGAGCCTAATTAGCGACTTATGGGAGTGGAGTGAGGATGGGCAAATCACTCTCTCAAATATTGATGAATCAACAATAACACCGGGGCTTTTTCTTATTGGTCCTGAAGTACGCCATGATCAGCGTATCTATTGCTTTATTTATAAGTTTCGCCAACGTTTTGCTGCAATTGCACATGAGCTTAACGAACGATTGGCGCAAGATCCTATTTCGGATAGTGAATCATTAGAATCCTGGGGTCCTTTCGGTAATACAGAATGCTGCGAGGGTTGCGAATGCTAAACCCATCATCAACAGTAGCTCTTGAAAGTTCTTTTTTATCTGCAGCAACTTTAGTTTTGATAGGCAGTATCCTAGTTGGTTCGATACTCGGCCACCTTGCTCCCGATGCGGGATTGCAACTTGGCATGTTAGTAGACTATACGTTGCTAGTATTAGTTAGTTTGTTGTTCTTCGGCATACGTTTCGAATCTTTAAAGCTGGCCGCAGGTAATTGGGGTTTTATCGCGATTGCATTGTTAGCTAATTTTGTAATTGTACCAATATTGGGATACGGCATTGCTTCCTTGTTTATCTTCGACCACCCATTGTTATTCGTTGGGTTAGTCATCTACTTTATGGCGCCATGCACTGATTGGTTCCTTGGGTTTACTCGGCTTTCTGGAGGTAATGTTGCTTTGGGTAGCACTCTACTTCCGATTAATATGATTCTTCAGTTGGTGCTTTATCCATTATATTTACAATTATTCACTCACCAAATTGTAGAAACGAATGTTGCCTTAATAGGTATCAGTATGTTGCAGTGGTTCATGATTCCGTTAGCGATAGCTTTTCTGTTTCATCAGATCTCGCGAATGTTATTAAAACCTTCAGCATTTGAAAACTTGCTTCAGCGAGCGGATAAGACCATACCTTGGTTGATTGGATTGTTGGTTTTAGAAATCTTTGCTGCAAATGTGCACATAATTTTATTGCATTATGCAGTGTTTGCGTGGATGTTAATTGCAGTATTTATCTTCTTCTTATTTACATTTTTGCTGAGCGAAGGACTTACTTATCTGTTTCGCTTACCCTACGCTGAGCGGGCTTTACTTACGATGACGCTAGCTGCTCGCAATGCGCCATTAATGCTCGTAGTATCCATGACTTCCTTGCCTGGCCAACCGCTCATCTATGCGGCGTTGATTATAGGTATGCTTTTAGAGTTACCGCACTTGACCGTATTGCAACGTCTGTTGTTGATCACGCAAAAGCGATATCAGCATCGGAATGTGCCGGGAAATTTGCCAAAACTGTACTAATTTATTTTGAAAATAATGGAATAGACTATGCCAACTTATGTTTACGAAACTCTCCCAAATGACTCAGAAGTAGAACCAATTCGCTACGAAATTCAGCAAAGAATAACCGAGGATGCTTTAATAAAACACCCTAAAACGGGACAACCTATTCGCAGAATAATTACAGGTGGTGCACTGATCTCATCAGGCAAAAGTGAATCTTCTGGGGAAGGAAGATGTTGCACCAAAAAATCTTGTTGCGGATAAAGAACGTATCACAAATTACTCTACTAAGACTGTTTTACAAACGCCACTGCAGGTTCAGCTGATAAGGATCGTAATTGGCCGAAAGCAGACATTTTAATTATCCAAACTTTAATTTGATACAACTTCCATGTTGTAACTTTTATTCTCCCTTCCATGGGCTCACTCATATACCTATGCTTGCAGATATGTGTTCAGTTCTTAGCCAATATCCCTATTTCTTGGTTTCACTAAACGGCTGATTTGAGTACAATTCTTTTGGTCCACACCGACTAAAAATAATTACGGGATGACCATAAGGTCATCCCGTTTTTACATCTGCGCCTGACGTTATTGGGTATTTGATAAAAGGAGTGTAACTTTTTGAGCCAACAACCCGCATTGCTTGCCCTAGAAGACGGTAGTCTGTTTTGGGGAAGCTCTATTGGTATATCGGGATTGTCGGTAGGGGAAGTTGTTTTCAATACATCAATGACTGGGTATCAAGAGATACTCACCGATCCTTCGTACGCTCAACAGATCATCACGTTGACCTATCCGCATATTGGCAACGTGGGTGCAAATGCGGAAGACGAAGAATCTGCGCAAATTTTTGCGACAGGTTTAGTGATACGAGACTTACCAGTGCAAGTAAGCAATTGGCGCCAAGAATCTGATTTATCGGCGTATTTGCAAAAACATCATGTTGTTTCTATTGCTGATATCGATACCCGTCGGCTCACACGAATTTTGCGCGAAAAGGGTGCGCAAAATGGGGCAATCATGGCGGGAAATGTAAAGGAAGCTGAAGCACTTACTGCAGCGAAAGGGTTTCCAGGACTGAAAGGCATGGATTTAGCCAAAGAAGTCACTACGAGCGAGTCATACCTATGGAATGAAGGTTGCTGGGATTTAGAAGAAGGGTATCAAACAAATCGAAACAAAAAACAATTCAAAGTTTTAGCGTATGACTTTGGAGTAAAACGTAACATCCTTCGAATACTTCATGACTACGGATGTGAAATAGAAGTCATTCCTGCTAAAACGCCAGCAAGTGAAGTATTGGCTAAAAAACCAGATGGTATTTTTCTATCCAATGGGCCGGGTGATCCGGAACCATGTGATTATGCGATTAACGCTATCCAGGAAATAATTGAAGCTGGTGTGCCGACTTTTGGAATATGCCTGGGTCATCAGTTACTTGGGTTGGCGTGTGGAGCTAAAACCACAAAAATGAAATTTGGTCATCATGGTGCAAATCATCCTGTGCAGGATCTAGCAACCAGTGAAGTCATGATTAGTAGTCAGAATCATGGATTTGCAGTTGATGAAACATCTTTGCCAAAAGAATTAGAAGCAACTCATCGTTCTTTATTTGATGGCTCACTGCAAGGCATCCGCCATACTCAAAAACCAGCTTATAGTTTTCAAGGTCATCCCGAGGCCAGCCCTGGTCCGCAAGATGTTAAACCGCTTTTTGAAAACTTCATCAATATGATGCAAACATACAAACAAGCGTAAGCGCGAATGCCGAAACGTACCGATATAAAAAGTGTTTTGATAATTGGAGCGGGCCCTATTGTTATCGGGCAGGCGTGTGAATTTGACTATTCCGGCGCACAAGCTTGTAAAGCATTGAGGGAAGAAGGTTACCGCGTCATTTTAGTCAATTCTAATCCGGCCACAATTATGACCGATCCGGATATGGCAGATGCAATCTATATTGAACCCATCATGTGGCAGACTGTTGCGCAAATCATAGATAAAGAGCGTCCCGATGTTTTGCTTCCAACCATGGGTGGGCAAACCGCATTGAATTGTGCATTAGATTTAGATCGTGAAGGCATTTTAGAGAAATACTCTATTGAAATGATCGGTGCGAAAAAAGAAGCCATCGATATGGCAGAAGATCGTGAGCAATTTCGTACCGCAATGGAAGAAATTGGACTGAAATCTGCGCGTTCTGCACTTGCGCATAGTTTAGAAGAAGCCATTCAACAGCAACCCAGTTTAGGGTTTCCTACAATTATTCGTCCTTCGTTCACAATGGGTGGTAGTGGTGGAGGCATTGCCTATAATTTGTCAGAGTTTAAAGAAATTGTTGCGCACGGTTTAGATTTGTCGCCAACAACAGAAGTACTTCTAGAAGAATCATTACTTGGTTGGAAAGAATATGAAATGGAAGTGGTGCGGGACAAGAATGACAACTGCATCATTATTTGCTCGATCGAAAACTTTGACCCTATGGGTGTGCATACTGGTGATTCAATCACTGTTGCACCTGCGCAAACGCTGACTGATAAAGAATATCAAATCATGCGTAATGCCTCGCTTGCTGTGTTGCGTAAAATCGGTGTGGATACAGGTGGTTCTAATGTGCAGTTTTCAATTAATCCTAAAGATGGACGTATGGTGATTATTGAAATGAATCCACGCGTATCGCGTTCTTCTGCATTGGCATCAAAAGCAACAGGATTTCCAATTGCAAAAATCGCAGCCAAGCTTGCAGTCGGCTATACATTAGACGAATTGCAAAATGAAATAACGGGCGGCGCAACTCCTGCATCGTTTGAGCCCAGCATTGATTACGTCGTTACTAAAATACCCCGTTTCACGTTTGAAAAGTTTCCACAAGCAAGCGCGAAACTCAGTACGCAAATGAAATCTGTTGGTGAGGTGATGGCAATTGGTCGCACATTTCAAGAATCATTTCAAAAAGCACTGCGTGGACTTGAAGTGGGCGTTGATGGTTTGGATCCAATGTATGAGGAGTATGACGATGAACTCTTAAGTGAATTGCGTGCAGAGTTGCAGGCGCCGGGTCCACATCGTGTTTGGTATGTGGCGGATGCAATGCGCCTTGGTCAAGGTGTTGAAGATTTATTTGAATCGACCGCAATTGATCCATGGTTTCTTGCGCAATTAAAACAGTTAGTTGATTTGGAGTCGCAGGTTGCAGCAACATCAATAGATAAAATCGATGCACAAATGATGCGTGACCTAAAGCGCAAAGGTTTTTCGGACAAAAGGCTTGCCAAACTTCTACGCATTTCGGAAAAAGAAGTGCGTGAAAAAAGAAATACTTTGCAGGTGCATCCTATTTATAAAAGAGTTGATACTTGTGCAGCTGAGTTTGCAACCAGTACCGCGTATATGTACTCCAGTTATGATGAGGAATGTGAAGCAGAGCCTTCGAAGAATAAAAAGATCATCGTATTAGGTGGTGGGCCAAATCGAATTGGGCAGGGCATCGAATTTGATTACTGTTGTGTGCATGCAGCTTTTGCAATGCGAGAAGATGGTTATGAAACCATTATGGTGAATTGTAATCCCGAAACTGTTTCAACAGATTATGATACTTCTGATCGGTTATATTTCGAGCCACTCACTTTAGAAGATGTTTTAGAAATTGTTCGAATCGAACAACCACATGGTGTAATTGTGCAGTTTGGTGGGCAAACACCATTGAAACTTGCGCGAGATCTTGAGGCAGCGGGTGTGCCGATTGTGGGTACAAGCCCAGATTCAATTGATCTTGCTGAAGACCGCGAACGTTTTTTACAGTTAGTGAATAAATTACAGTTATTACAACCACCTAATGCAACAGCGACTAGTACCGAACAAGCCGTAAGTGCTGCAGATGAAATTGGTTATCCTGTTGTAGTGCGACCTTCGTATGTATTGGGTGGTCGCGCAATGGAAGTAGTGTATAACCGTGCTGACCTTGAACGCTATATGCGCGAGGCAGTTAAAGTTTCCAATGATGCGCCAGTGTTGATTGATCACTTTCTTGATAACGCAGTAGAGTTTGATCTAGATGCAATTTGCGATGGTGAAAACGTATTAATTGGAGGCATCATGCAGCATATTGAACAGGCTGGCATCCATTCTGGTGACAGCGCGTGTTCATTGCCGCCATACAATATAAGTGCTGATTTGCAAGACGTTATGCGTGAGCAAGCATGCAAACTTGCATTAGCATTGCAAGTAAAAGGATTAATGAATATTCAGTTTGCAATTAAAGGCGACAAAGTTTATCTCATTGAGGTGAATCCGCGCGCATCGCGAACAGTACCGTTTGTTTCTAAAGCAATAGGGCAGCCTCTAGCAAAAATTGCCGCGCGTTGTATGGTAGGGCAATCACTAGAGCAGCAGCATGCTACAAAGGAAATAACGCCAGATTATTTTTCAGTAAAAGAAGCTGTATTCCCGTTTATTAAGTTCAGTGGAGTCGATCCAATTCTTGGTCCTGAAATGAAATCAACAGGTGAAGTTATGGGTGTTGGCGATAGTTTTGGTGAAGCATTTGGTAAATCGCAATTGGCAGCTGGAAATAACTTTCCTCAATCAGGGCGTGCACTGATTAGTGTTCGTAAAGAAGATCGTGAACAAGCCACGGAAGTGGCGAGGCAATTACAACAATTGGGCTTTTCGCTTGTGGCGACAAAAGGTACAGCAAGAGCCATGGCGGAAAAAAATATTAAGTGCGACACAGTAAATAAGGTTAGAGAGGGTCGTCCACATATTGTTGATATGATTATTGATGGTAAAATTGACTTAATTGTGAATACCACAGAAGGTAAACAAGCGATTGCGGATTCTTTTACGATAAGAAGAGAAGCGTTGCAACATAAAGTCTGCTATACAACAACAATTGCAGGTGCTTGTGCGCTGGTTGAAGCGATACAGAAAAAAGATCATTACCAGGTATATCGCCTACAAGATTTACATGCACAAGTTAAGCATTAAAATTATTGGTTTCAAATTATGAATAGAGTTCCGCTGACAGTAAAAGGCGCTGAAAAATTACGTGCTGAATTAGATGAGCTTAAAAATGTAAAGCGGCCGCAAATTATTGAAGCGATTGCAACCGCTCGCGCGCATGGAGATCTTAAAGAAAATGCTGAGTACCATGCAGCACGCGAACAACAATCCTTTGCAGAGGGGCGTATTAAGGAAATAGAAGGTAAATTATCAAATGCAGAAATTATTGATGTAACAAAACTTAATGCAAATGGGAAAGTGGTTTTTGGTACGACCGTTGTGTTGGCAGATGAGGGAACAGGCGATGAAGTTACTTATACAATTGTTGGAGAAGATGAAGCTGACATTAAGCAAAACTTAATTTCAGTAACATCACCGATTGCTAGAGCTATGATTGGAAAAGAAGAGGGCGATATTGCAGTGGTAGATGCACCTGCGGGACAGCGTGAGTATGAAATAGTTGAGGTTCGCTACGAATAGCAGGAAGTTCTAATTTCAACTTATATTTCGTCAAATAATAATCTCAATTTCTCTCGTGTATTGTCATATACACGTCGCTCATTTCGATATTTTTTATCTCATCTAAGTGGAAATTGAAGTCCTTAGGTCTTATCTCATATCTTCATTTTGTAATTAAATTTCATGCGCAGTAAAACCTGGAATAAGGAGCATGCAGATGATCGTTTTGTGCAACGCGCACATAAGGAAGGTTGGCGCTCGCGCGCTGTATATAAGTTAGAAGAACTAGATAAAAAATATAATCTCATTCAATCAGGGATGAGTGTTGTTGATCTTGGTGCAGCACCAGGTGGGTGGAGTCAATATGCTGTTAAAAAAGTAGGTGGAAATGGGAAAGTTATCGCGATTGATGTGCTAGACATGGAAAGTATAAATAATGTGCATTTTTTACAGGGTGACATTACTGAACAAGAAATATACGAATCTTTACGTGAAATTGTGGGTCATAACCCTGTAGACCTTGTTTTATCTGATATGGCCCCCAATATTAGTGGTATTAGCAGTGTTGATCAGCCTAAAGCCATGTATCTTGCAGAATTAGCCGCTGATTTTGCTTTGGAAGTTTTATCACCTGACGGCGGTCTGTTAGTAAAACTGTTTCAAGGTGCTGGATTTGATGATTATGTCAAAATGCTTAGGTCAAAGTTTAGTAAGGTATTGATTCGTAAGCCAGAAGCGTCCAGGTCACGTAGCCGTGAGACGTATGCCCTAGCGACACATATTAAGTTATAGTAAGGTCAAATTTAGTTTAAGTGTTTGAATTATAAGTAGAGGAAAGTCTATTGAACGACATGGTTAAAAATTTATTGCTTTGGGCGGTGATTGCAGTCGTACTGATGACTGTTTTTAATAATTTTGCACCGCGCCCTGAGACACCAAATCAATTGGGTTATTCAGATTTTCTCAAAGAAGTTCGATCCAATAACATTCAATCGGTTTTCATTAGTCCAGACACTAGACAAATTACGGGTGTAATGACAAATGGGCAACAATTTGAAACCAATAATCCTAATGATGACAAGCTTATTGATACTTTAGACAAGTACGATGTTAAGTTTGAGGCGGGTGAAGCCAAATCACGTTCATTACTACTAGACATATTAATTAGCTGGTTCCCAATGTTGCTCTTGATTGGCGTGTGGATATTCTTCATGCGGCAAATGCAAGGTGGAGGTTCTGGCCGTGGTGCGATGTCGTTTGGCAAAAGTAAAGCGCGCTTGATGGGTGAGGATCAAATCAAAGTCACCTTTAATGATGTTGCCGGTGTAGAAGAAGCTAAAGAAGAAGTATCCGAATTAGTTGAATTTTTACGTGACCCCGGTAAGTTCCAAAAGCTTGGCGGCAAAATTCCTCGTGGCGTTTTAATGGTAGGTTCACCTGGTACGGGTAAAACATTATTAGCAAAAGCCATTGCCGGTGAAGCTAAAGTTCCATTTTTTACCATCTCGGGTTCCGACTTTGTGGAAATGTTTGTAGGCGTAGGTGCATCGCGTGTTCGCGATATGTTTAGTCAAGCCAAGAAACATTCACCATGTATAATTTTTATAGATGAAATCGATGCTGTGGGTCGTCATCGTGGGGCCGGTTTAGGCGGCGGGCATGATGAACGTGAACAGACTTTAAACCAACTATTGGTAGAGATGGATGGGTTTGATGGCAATGAAGGCGTAATTGTTATTGCTGCAACTAACCGTCCAGATGTGTTGGATCCTGCATTGCTTAGACCTGGTCGCTTTGATCGTCAAGTGACTGTGCCACTTCCAGATATTCGTGGAAGAGAACAAATCCTGAAAGTGCATATGCGTAAAGTGCCTTTAGGTAAAAATGTACGTGCCGATTACATTGCGCGTGGCACGCCTGGTTTTTCTGGTGCGGACTTAGCAAACTTGGTAAATGAAGCAGCATTGTTCGCAGCGCGCGCGAATAAGCGCACGGTTGACATGGAAGAGTTTGAACGCGCCAAAGATAAAATCTTAATGGGTGCGGAACGCAAGTCCATGGTGATGGATGATGAGGAAAAGAAAAATACCGCATACCATGAAGCAGGGCATGCAATTGTAGGTCGCTTAGTCCCTGATCATGATCCCGTATATAAAGTTACAATTATTCCGCGTGGACGTGCGTTGGGTGTAACTATGTTCTTGCCAGAAGAAGATCGTTATAGCCATAGTAAACAGCGTTTAGAAAGTCAGATATCAACACTGTTTGGCGGGCGTATCGCTGAGGAAATTACTTTGGGTGCCGATCGTGTAACAACGGGTGCATCAAATGATATTGAGCGTGCAACAGAGATTGCGCGTGCAATGGTCACAAAGTTTGGGCTGTCTGAAAAAATGGGACCGCTTGCATATGGTGAAGATGATGGTGAAGTTTTCTTGGGACATTCCGTAACCCAGCACAAATCAGTTTCAGATGACACGGCCAACTCCATTGATCTTGAAATCCGTCGAATCATTGATACGAATTACGAACGTGCAGAAAAAATTCTGAATGAGAATATGGATAAGCTTCACGCAATGGCAAAAGCGCTGGTCAAGTATGAAACCATCGATAAAGATCAAATCGATGACATCATGGATGGTAAAACACCACGGCCACCGTCTGATTGGATGGACGATGATGAGCCTACTTCAGGTACAACCGCCTCAAGTTCAGAGGGTGAGTCGAAAGACTCTGGCCCAATTGGCGGACCGGCTAGTGATCACTGATTGAAAAATATTATAATTTAAAGGCCTCAATACTATGTGTTGAGGCCTTTTTTATTTATATCGTTTATAACGATCATATAAAAAAAGCTTGTTGGTCGTTTTGCAGCTTATGGAGCATACTTTTCTTGCCAAATAGCTTATAAAATTCAAATACAAATAACGAGTTTGCTCTAAATTTATGGAACGAAAATATTTTGGTACAGATGGAATACGCGGTCGCGTCGGCGATGGTGTAATGACGCCTGAATTTGTATTAAAACTCGGTTGGGCTGTGGGGCGTGTGTTATGTGATGACAAGAACAGTCTAGTATTAATTGGAAAAGACACACGAATCTCTGGTTACATGTTTGAGTCGGTTTTAGAAGCAGGTCTATCAGCGGCTGGCGTGAATGCACGTTTGCTTGGTCCCATGCCTACTCCTGCAGTTGCATACTTAACACGAACATTACGTGCTGCAGCCGGCATTGTGATTAGTGCATCACATAATCCCTATTATGATAATGGTGTGAAGTTTTTTTCGTCAGAGGGTAGAAAATTACCGGATGAGGTAGAGCTAGAAATTGAAAAACAATTAGAGCAACCATTAGAAGTGGTTGCTTCAGATAAGCTCGGTAAAGTTGAGCGTATAAATGATGCAGCGGGTCGTTATATTGAATTTTGTAAAAGTACCATCCCAACACGAATTAAACTTAATGGTTTAAAGCTGGTTGTCGATTGCGCACATGGTGCAACTTATCACATTGCGCCAAATGTTTTCTCAGAATTAGGTGCAGAAGTAATTAGTCTTTCTTCAAAACCTAATGGTTTGAATATTAATGAGAAATGTGGTGCAACGGATCCAAAAGCTTTGCGTATGGCAGTGATCGAGCATCATGCAGATCTAGGTATAGCAATTGATGGTGATGGTGATCGCTTAATTATGGTGGACGATACGGGTGCTATCGTAGATGGTGACGAACTTTTATATATCATTGCGCAAGCTCGTAAGCAGGAGAACTTACTAAATGGCGGTGTTGTCGGGACCTTAATGAGTAATTTAGGCCTGGAGCATGCACTTCATAAAAAAGATATAGAATTTAGTCGCGCTGCTGTTGGTGATCGTTATGTAATGGAAATGCTCAAACAGCGTTCATGGATTTTAGGTGGCGAATCGTCAGGGCATATAATTTGTTTGGATCGCACTACAACAGGCGACGGAATCATTTCGGCGTTGCAAGTTTTACAAGTATTGGTGAAACAACAATCCAGTTTGCGTGATGCTAAATCTGGTATGAGTAAATACCCTCAAATTCTTATCAATGTGCCAATACAATCCAAAATAGATTTAGACAACAGTCCAAATATTCAACAAGCGGTCAAAGATGCAGAATCGGATCTGGCTGATTCTGGCCGTGTCTTATTGAGACCTTCTGGCACCGAACCCTTGGTGCGCGTCATGGTGGAAGGGGTGGATGCACCCAAAGTTCAACAATTAGCACAACAAATAGCCGATACCGTAGCGACTACCTGTTAATCAGGGCTCAAAATTTGCCTAAATTGCTCGTCATCGGTAAGCTGCGCGCCTTCTTATTCAGACATTGTAAGCCAACTCATGCGTAAACCCCTAGTAGCAGGAAACTGGAAATTAAATGGTTCGTTGAACAGTATCACTGAACTGGTATCCGGCATCCGTGAGTTGCAGGACCGTGTTACCACTGCCGAACTCGCGATTTGTCCACCTTCTATATATATGTCACATGTGCGTGATTGTCTGGACGGCTCTGATATCGCACTTGGGGCGCAAGATTGCTCTGATCAAGAGAGCGGTGCATTTACAGGTGAAGTAGCTGCAGCAATGATAAAAGAGTTTTCTTGCACCTATAACATCATTGGTCATTCAGAAAGACGTCATATATATGGTGATTCAAATGAAACTGTGGCAACAAAATTCGCACATGTGGTTAAGAATGGATTAACGCCTATTTTATGTGTGGGTGAAACACTGCAAGATCGTGAAGGAGGGCATACTGAAGTGGTTATTGCCCAACAAATTAATGCCATCCTTGATCTATTTGGGTCGAAAGCGTTTGCTAATGCAGTGATCGCATATGAGCCAGTTTGGGCAATTGGCACAGGTAAGGTTGCAACTCCAGCCCAAGCGCAAGAGGTACATGAAGAGATACGTTTAATATTGGATGCGCGCAATAAAGATATTGCGGCAAATATACGAATTCTTTATGGTGGCAGCATGAAACCAGAGAATGCCAAAGAACTATTACAGCAGCCTGATATTGATGGCGGATTAATAGGTGGCGCAGCACTCAAGGCAGAAGATTTTGTTGGTATCGCAACTGCGGCCAACTAACTTACTCTTAAATAATACAACGATAAGAAATAGCAATGTTATATAGCATTTTAGTTGCCATTGACGTACTACTCGCCATTGCCATCATTGCATTAGTGCTTATTCAGCATGGCAAAGGTGCGGATGCTGGTGCAGCATTTGGAAGCGGTGCTTCTGGTACAGTTTTTGGTGCACAAGGTTCCGCATCTTTTTTGACCAAACTCACTACATTTTTAGCAGTGTTGTTTTTTGCCAATAGTTTGTGGCTTGCTCATCTTGCAAGTAATCGTCCTGTTGCAGAAAGTGTAATTGATACTAATGCAGTGGAAGAAGTAAGTCCTGATCTTCCAGGTGAAGATGATGTGCCAAGTATGGATAGTGAATCTGATTCTATGAATTCAGATATACCAGAAGCAGCAGATGATGGTTCGGGCGTTTCTGAAAATCTTCAAGACAGTATGGAAACGATCAAGGAAGAAGTGCAAAGCACGCTTGATGATGTCACGCCCGACGACGTGCCAGAATAAGGTCTAGTTTAAGTTTTTAGAACCAACTTGGTTCAATGAGTCAGCTTTGCCTTGGGTAATAATTTCTAAAATACAAAGGCCATTACAAGAGCGGCAATAATTATGACTGCCCCTACAATAAGTGCGGCCATATCGAACGATTTATATTCATCTTTATCCATTACAGAATTCCTTTAAACACGTTTGATTGTTATAGGGATTAATCAAGAATTGATCAATTCTAATGTAATTATGATCCCATGATCCATTAATGTTGTCTATATCGTTCATAAGTTGATCTAAAACCATGCAATTTTTAGAAAATTTCAACTTAAATTATCCTTTCTTATATCAGTATTAGGGAAAAATCATTCCCGAATGAAGACCTTAGGCTAAAATGCCTGATTGCTATAGCCGATGTGGCGGAATTGGTAGACGCGCTAGCTTGAGGGGCTAGTGAGGGCAACCTCGTGCCGGTTCGAGTCCGGCCATCGGCACCACGCATGCGATGTGTACAAGTAGCTGATGTATTTTTGACGAAGTCAAACATTAAAGTGTGGATTGAATTGATATGGGATGATGGTCGCACGATTCTGTGCAATAGTTGTAACCATTATTTGTGAGTCTGTTATAGAAAATAAAAGCGTGTAGGCAACTACACTTAATAAAGTCTGTTAAAAGACAGAAATTATTATAAGAAAAACAATTCGAATACTTTTAGAGAAAGTAAATGATTGAAAACTATCTTCCAGTTTTAATATTCATAGCGATTGCTACTGTTATGGGCCTAATTCCATTGGTGCTTGGCTTAGTGCTTGGTCCAAGAAAGCCAGATGCTGCTAAAGATTCACCCTATGAGTGTGGTTTTGAAGCTTTTGAAGATGCACGTATGCAATTCGACGTGCGTTATTATTTAGTAGCCATTTTGTTTATTATATTTGATTTAGAAATCGCGTTTCTATTTCCATGGGCAGTGTCTATACGCGAAGTTGGTCTCGTTGGCTTTGTTTCAATGGCGGTGTTTATAATTATCCTCACTGTTGGTTTTATTTATGAGTGGAAAAAAGGTGCGCTTGATTGGGATTAATGCTCAATTAAGGCAATTAAGTTCGCTATGACAACAATTTCTTCAAAAATGTCACCACTAGAAAAAAGTTTTCATGAGCAGGGGTTTCATGAGCAAGGTTTTGCGACCACACGTTTAGATGATCTTATTAACTGGGCCCGTACTGGTTCCATGTGGCCAATGACATTTGGTTTAGCGTGCTGCGCAGTTGAAATGATGCATGCTGGTGCATCACGTTATGATCTAGATCGATTTGGTGTGATGTTTCGCCCAAGCCCAAGACAATCCGATGTGATGATTGTTGCTGGAACATTGGTAAATAAAATGGCACCAGCATTACGAAAAGTATATGACCAAATGGCAGATCCAAAATGGGTCATCTCGATGGGCTCATGTGCAAATGGTGGTGGTTATTATCACTATTCTTATTCAGTTGTACGCGGTTGTGATCGAATTGTACCTGTGGATGTCTATGTGCCAGGTTGCCCGCCAACTGCCGAAGCATTGTTGTATGGTATTTTGCAACTGCAAAATAAAATTCGACATACAAATACTATTAAGCGTTAAGTGTTAAACCAATGCAGCGCCCACTTAACCAACTTAGATTTGAATTACAGCGTGTATTTGCGTCATCATTACAATCAATTGAAAATCAGTGTGATGAACTTACAATTGTGGTTAAGTATGATGAATTACTTCAAGTTTTATCACAACTTAATTCATTGAATGATTTTGAATTTGATCAACTTATTGATTTAGCAGGGGTCGATTATTTAGAGTTTGGTTCTGATGAATGGAATACTGAAACCGCATCTTCCTCAGGTTTTAGTCGTGGTGTTGAAAAAACTTCTTTTGGGCGTTTTACTTTTGATGATGCTAAACAAAATTCACATATGGACTCACCACGTTATGCAGTTGTTTATCATTTATTGTCAGTTGGGAAAAATCAAAGACTACGTGTTAAATCCTTTTGTGAAGACAATGACCTTCCAATCTTTCCCTCTGTGACGACAATTTGGTCCTCTGCTGATTGGTATGAGCGTGAGGCATTTGATTTATTCGGCATTGTTTTTGAGGGTCACCCAGACTTGCGTCGCATTCTGACAGACTATGGGTTTACCGGTCATCCTTTTAGAAAAGATTTTCCACTAGTAGGTCATGTAGAAGTGCGTTACGACCCGGATCAAAAACGTGTTATTTATCAGCCGGTTTCTATTGAGCCACGTATAAATGTGCCAAAAGTTATACGAGACGATCATCGATTTACCGATTCAGAAGTAAATGAGGCAGTGAAGGAATCGAACGATGTCTGATTTACGCAATTACACAATGAATTTTGGTCCGCAGCATCCAGCTGCACATGGTGTATTGCGGTTAGTTTTAGAAATGGAAGGTGAGGTCGTGCAGCGTGCTGATCCTCACATTGGTTTATTGCATCGCGGCACTGAAAAACTTGCTGAGAGTAAACCATATAACCAAAGCATTGGGTACATGGATCGACTTGATTACGTGTCGATGATGTCGAATGAACATGCCTATGTTATGGCAATTGAAAAACTTGCCGGCATTGAAGTTCCCGTTCGCGCACAATATATACGCGTCATGTTTGATGAGATAACGAGGATATTAAATCACTTGTTGTGGCTAGGTGCGCATGGTTTGGATGTTGGAGCAATGTCTATCTTCTTATACGCATTCCGTGAGCGTGAAGATTTAATGGATTGTTATGAAGCAGTGTCAGGTGCACGTTTACATGCAACCTACTACCGACCAGGTGGCGTGTATCGAGACTTGCCAAATGAAATGCCAAAGTATGTGGAATCACGTTGGCATGATAAGAAAGAAGTGAACAAACTCAATTCTGCAAGAACTGGTTCTTTTTTAGATTTTCTCGAAGACTTTACACAGCGTTTTCCTGCTTGTGTTGACGAATATGAAACCTTGTTAACCGATAATCGAATTTGGAAACAGCGTACTGTTGATATTGGAATTGTGACTCCTGAGCGTGCAAAGCAGCTTGGTTTTACAGGTCCAATGCTGCGTGGATCAGGAATCGAGTGGGATCTTCGTCGCATGCAACCGTATGAAACATATGATCAATTAGATTTTAAAATTCCTATTGGTGTAAATGGTGATTGCTATGATCGTTATTTAGTGCGCATGGAAGAAATGCGGCAATCAAATGAAATCATTAAACAATGCATTACTTGGCTCAGAAAACATCCAGGTCCCGTAATGGCAGATAATCACAAAGTTTCTCCACCATCACGTGGTGATATGAAAATGGGTATGGAAGAACTCATCCACCATTTTAAATTATTTACTGAAGGGTTTTGTTTGCCTGAGGGTGAGGTATATACCGCAGTTGAGCATCCAAAAGGTGAGTTTGGTATTTATTTGGTTTCCGATGGGGCAAATAAACCTTACCGGATCAAAATTCGTGCCCCGGGCTTTGCGCACTTAGCAGCTTTAGATGAAATGTCTCGTGGACATATGTTAGCAGACGTTGTTGCGATCATTGGAACGCAAGATATTGTATTTGGAGAAATTGATCGATGAGCAATGAATCTAAAACTACACTGCTGTCAGATCACTTATGTGAAGAGATTGATGCGTGGATGTCTAGATACCCGATTGATCAACAACAATCAGCTGTTTTAGGTGCATTACGTGCGCTACAGCATGAAGAGGGCTATTTATCTACGGAAAAGATGGACGCAATTGCTGAGTATTTAGATATGTCACCGATTGCTGTGTATGAAGTTGCTTCATTTTATTCCATGTTTGAGCTTAAGCCAGTTGGGAAACATACCATTGCAGTGTGTACAAACCTCTCATGTATGTTACGTGGGGCAGATGAGATTGTTGAGCATTTGAAAAATAAACTAGATATCGATATTGGTGAGAGCACTAGTGATGGAAAGTTTTATCTAAAACGTGAAGAAGAATGTTTGGCCGCCTGTTGCGGTGCACCCATGATGCAAGTTAACCACGTTTATAAAGAAAATTTAACGATAGAAAAAGTCGATAAAATTTTAGATGAACTAGATTAATTATTATGTCAAAGCAAATCAATAATGTTTGTTATCAAACTTTACAGTTTGATGAGCCATGGACACTTGAAAACTATAAGAAGGTGGGCGGCTATTCTGCATGGGAGAAAATACTACGTGAAAATATTTCACCTGATGATGTGATTGAACAGGTAAAGTCTTCGGGTTTACGGGGTCGTGGGGGTGCGGGATTTCCAACCGGCCTTAAATGGAGTTTCATGCCGCGTGATTCTGAAGTAACAAGCTATGTAGTATGTAACTCTGATGAGTCTGAACCTGGCACTTGTAAAGACCGCGACATATTACGATTTAATCCACACTCATTGATAGAAGGCATGGCTATCGCGTCTTATGCGATGCATGCATCGGTCGCGTATAACTACATGCGCGGTGAGTTTATGGATGAGCCGTATCAAAGATTTTATCAAGCGCTCAAAGAAGCAAGAGAGGCAGGTTACTTAGGTGAAAATATACTAGGTAGTGGCTATAGCTTTAATTTGTATGACACGTTAGGTGCAGGTGCTTATATATGTGGCGAAGAAACTGCCCTATTGGAATCATTAGAAGGTAAAAAAGGTCAGCCGCGTTTCAAACCGCCATTTCCTGCACAAGTTGGATTGTATGGAAAACCAACCACGGTAAATAACACAGAAACATTTGCATCGGTACCAAGCATAATCAGCAACGGAGCAGAATGGTTTGCATCCATGGGGGTTGAAAAAAGCGGTGGTACAAAATGCTTTTCTGTTTCAGGGCATGTAAATAGCCCTGGTAATTATGAAGTACCTTTAGGCATGCCTTTTTCTGAATTATTAGAACTTGCAGGTGGCATGAGTAATGGCACAAAGTTAAAAGCAGTAATACCTGGTGGTTCATCGGTACCTGTAGTGCCGGGCGAAATCATGATGAATACTAATATGGATTACGAGTCCATCGCAGCATCTGGTTCATTGCTTGGTTCAGGAGCGGTAGTAGTGATGGATGATTCCACCGATATGGTAAAGGTCTTACAACGAATTTCACGCTTTTATTTTTCCGAATCTTGTGGTCAATGTACGCCATGCCGTGAGGGAACAGGTTGGCTATATCGCATGTTATGCAGAATAGTTGATGGTAATGGCCAACAAGAAGATATCGAAAAGTTAGATGATGTTGCGACGAAGATTGAAGGCAGAACCATTTGTGCATTAGGAGATGCAGCAGCAATGCCTGTGCACAGTTTTATAAAGCACTATCGCGATGAATTCGCTCATTACATCGAACATGGCCATAGCATGTTAGAAGAAATTAAACAGAAAAACGCTGCGTAATTATCACTATCATGTCAGAAGATACGATTACATTATTTGTTAACGACAAAAAAGTCAGTGCACGTAAGGGTGCAATGGTAATTGAAGTTACGGATGAGCATGATGTTGATGTGCCGCGTTTTTGTTACCACAAAAAATTATCTGTCGCTGCCAATTGCCGTATGTGCATGATAGAAGTGGAAAATGCACCTAAACCATTGCCCGCATGTGCAACGCCCGTTGCGGAAGGTATGAAAGTGTATACCAAATCAAAGCTCGCATTAGACGCGCAACAGGGCACGATGGAATTTTTGCTAATTAATCATCCACTTGATTGTCCTGTTTGCGATCAAGGTGGTGAATGTGAATTACAAGATGTTGCAATGGGATACGGTAACAGTATCTCGCGTTATACCGAGCGCAAACGTGTGGTACCAGATAAAGAGTTAGGTCCACTGGTATCTACAGATATGACGCGTTGCATACATTGCACTCGTTGTGTGCGGTTCGGTACTGAAATTGCAGGTATCAGTGAACTTGGTGCTACTGGACGTGGAGAGTTCATGGAAATAGGCACGTTTGTTGAAAAGTCGCTCAGTTCAGAGTTGTCAGGGAATGTGATTGATGTTTGCCCTGTTGGTGCACTCAACGCAAAACCATCACGTATGACTGCTCGCGCATGGGAAATGGTGCAAGTTCCTAGTGTCATTCCGCATGACGGTGTTGGTTCAAATGTCTATCTGCACACATTGCGTAACCAAGTAATGCGAGTGGTGCCGAGAGAGAATGAAGAAATAAATGAAACCTGGATTTCTGATCGTGATCGTTTCAGTTATGAAGGCCTCAACAGTCCCGATCGCGCTGACACGCCATTAATCAAGACAGATCAAGGATGGAAATCTACTGACTGGGAATCTGTTTTATCGCATACAGCAGAAGAACTCGGTAAGTATCAAGCAGAAGATATTGGAGTATTGGCGGCACCGCACTCAACAATAGAAGAAATGTATTTATTGCAAAAATTATTTCGTCGTTTAGGTGTAAACAACATTGATCATCGAACGCAGCAGCTAGATTTTACTGATCAGGATGCTATGCCGCTATTTCCTTACTTAGGTCAATCAATACAATCTGTTGAGGAAAGCGATAGTATTTTCCTGGTTGGAAGTAATATTCGCCTGGAACATCCAATGTTAGCGCACAGAATTCGTAAGGCGAATGGAAAAGTCAACGGTAGACGATGTGAAGTATTTACGCTTAACCCACAAAATTTTGAGTTCTATTTTACTTTAGAGCAAACTTGGTCTGCAGCGCCTCAAATATGGGTGCGCTCGCTCGCTGAAATTGCTAAATGTGCTCAAACCACGGAAGGGTTACCAGAAAGTTTAAAAGCTATAGTCGATAATGTTGATGCATCAGTTGATGCGCAGCAAATATATAATTCATTAAAATTTGGTCAGCGAAGTAGTGTGATGTTTGGCGCGCTTGCTGAGAGTCATCCGCAAGCTTCTGCTTTGCGAGCATTGTGTAATTTTATTGCACGTGAATCGGGTTCAACTTTTTCGCATTTAGCACGATCAGGAAACACTGCTGGTGCTTGGTTAGCAGGAGTGTTGCCGCATCGAATTCATGCTGGAAAAAATGCACCGAACTCTGGATTAAATACAGCGCAAATGATTGCATCGCCAAGAAAGGCGTTTGTGTTATTTAATTTAGAACCAGAATTTGATTTTACAAATGCAAGTGCGACCTTAGAAGCAATGGAGAGTGCAGATTATGTTGTTATTTGCACTCCTTATGCTAATGATCAAATACGGCAATATGCAGATGTAATCTTGCCGCTTGCTACCTTTGCTGAAACGGATGGAACTTTTGTAAATAATGAAGGCAGATGGCAAAGCATTGTTAAAGCTGTCAATGCTCCAGGAGAGGCACGACCGGGTTGGAAGATATTACGTGTGCTAGCGAATAAATTTGGTTTTGATGAAATACAGTACCAGTCAAGTGATGAGATAAGAGATGAGTTAAAACAGGAATTTGACCTTGATACTGAGTTTGATAGTAACTTAAATGATTTAAGTCATGTAAATGTTACATCCAATGAAAAAGCAATTTACCGCGTTTCAGATTCGCCTGTATATGCAATAGATAACGTTGTAAGGCGCGCGACGTCTTTGCAAAAAACTACAGAAGGTGAGCAGGGATATATTGCCATGTCTGAGCAGCAGGCAATAGAGTTGAATATTCAAAATGAAAAAGTCGTAAGGATTGTGCAAGGCAGGCACGAATCAACATTACCACTGCGCATAGATGAAAATATATCTTATAACTGTGTAAGGATTCAAAAAAATGCGCATGTAGGCGACATTTTGGGTGAATCAATTGCGCCTGTAGAAGTACAAATTACTGCAAATGCTTGAGTGGACACAAAATATTTTGGCAATGATTCCACCGTGGATGCTGATGACTGTTTATATGTTCATCTTCGTTCTTGTATTGTTTGGATGCGTTGCATATGTAACCCTTGCTGAGCGCAGAGTCATCGGCTTTATGCAAGTTCGGGTTGGACCCAACAGAGTTGGCCCACGCGGGTTTGGGCAACCGATAGCTGATGCCTTAAAACTCATGTTTAAGGAAATGATTCTGCCAAACGATGCAGATCGTTTTCTATTTCGACTTGCACCATTATTGTCGATGATTCCAGCACTAGCAGCGTGGGCAGTTATTCCGTTTGCGGATGGATGGAATTTTGCAGATATCAATGCAGGCTTGTTGTATTTATTAGCGATGACATCATTGGGCGTGTATGGGGTAATTGTTGCGGGCTGGGCGTCCAACTCTAAATATGCGTTGTTAGGTGCATTACGTTCTGCAGCGCAAATTGTGGCATATGAAATTGCGATGGGTTTTGCATTAGTAGGTGTGCTCATGGCAAGTGGTAGTTTAAATTTGGGTGATATTGTTAATGCGCAAAAGGGTGGAGTTTTTCACTGGTATTGGTTTCCATTGTTACCATTATTTCTAGCTTACTTAATTTCTGGTGTTGCAGAGACTAACCGTGCACCTTTTGATGTAGTAGAAGGTGAATCCGAAATTGTTGCAGGGTTCCATGTTGAATATTCGGGCATGGGTTTTGCGCTTTTCTTTTTGGCTGAATACGCAAATATCATTCTAATTTCTGCATTGACGGCGTTATTATTCTTAGGTGGCTGGTTAAGTCCATTTCCTGCGAGCTGGGCAGGTATTCCATATATTGGTTTAATATTTGCTTCAGGCCCGCATATGTTTATTGCTAAAACCTGTTTCTTTATTTTTTGTTTTCTCTGGTTTCGCGCTACTTTCCCACGCTATCGTTATGATCAAATCATGCGCTTGGGTTGGAAGATATTATTACCAGTTACATTAATTTGGATATTTGTTGAAGGTGTTCTTTTATATTTTGAAGTTTCACCGTGGTTTGATTAAAGATGCAAGCGTTTATAAACATTATTAAAAGTTTCACACTCTTTGAGTTGCTCAAAGGCATGAGTGTTACTTTCAGGCGATTTTTTGGAAAAAAATCTACCATTCAATATCCGGAAGAAAAAACACCACAGTCACCGCGATTTCGTGGCTTGCATGCATTGCGAAGATATCCAAGTGGTGAGGAACGCTGTATTGGTTGTAAATTGTGTGAAGCCGTTTGCCCAGCGCTTGCAATCACGATTGATACTGAAGAACGTGAAGATGGGAGTCGGCGCACAACACGATATGACATTGATTTATTTAAGTGCGTTTATTGCGGTTTTTGTGAAGAAGCCTGTCCAGTTGATGCAATTGTAGAAACAAGAATTTTCGAATATTCCTTTTTTGAGCGCGGTACACAGATTATGAATAAAGACGCGCTGCTTGAGGTGGGTAGAAAGAATGAAGAACAAATTTCGCTTGACCGACAAGCAGACGCCCAATATAGATAAGTAAATTAAAATGCTAATTCAAACCACTGTTTTTTATTTTTTTGCGGCTATATTAGTGATGTCTGCAGTTGCAATGATTACCGTTCGTAATCCGGTGCATGCAGCATTGTTTTTAGTGCTTGCATTTTTTACCAGTGGCGCACTTTGGATATTATTGGAAGCAGAGTTTTTAGGTATCACGCTAGTACTTGTTTATGTAGGTGCTGTAATGGTGCTGTTTTTGTTTGTAGTCATGATGTTGGATATTAATATTGCCAAAATGCGTGCTGGTTATGCGAAGTATTTGCCTGTGGGTTTAATTGTTGGCGCTGCAATGGCTGCAGAAATGATTCTTATTTTAACCAAATCTAATTTCGAGCATGCGCAGGCAAGTCCAAAGCCGGCAAACTATAGCAATACTCAAGCATTGGGTGAATTATTGTTTACTGAATATGTTTACCCATTTGAAATTGCGGGTGTAATTTTACTTGTAGCTATTATTGCGGCTATTACATTGACAATGCGAAAGCGGACTGTTTCTAAACGACAAAAGCCACATGAGCAAATAAATGTCAATCGAAAGGATAGGGTTCGTTTGGTGGATA
>JBCCEI010000021.1:0-23327 GCA_039030355.1 Pseudomonadota bacterium
ACAACAGCGAAATTTAATGCGTTCAAGACATTCAGCTGCAGATGCAATGCGTGTGATTAATAAAATTGAAGGCGATTGTGCTGAAGGGATTGATGATACATTTGAGCGATGGGAAATGCTGGTTGCGGAAACTGAATATATGGCAGGGAGCACTGCAAACGTTGACACTTTAAATGAGACTTTTGCTAAAGATGAAGATGCAGAAAGTCTTAAAGCAGACCTGCAAGATCTGCTACGTAAGGAAACAGGTAAAGACAAGGAGGTCGATTATGAGTAATTCACAAGGTATGAATCCAACAAATGTTTGGGGCAATTCCATAGAAAATGTTCAAGATAATGAAAATCTAAACACTTCGCTTCATATGCGAAATGAAGATGCTGATAAAAGTGATGTCATTGAGAAATCTGAATTAGAAAATCATCATCAGGGTATTTTCGAATCGCTTAAAAACTTTACTAATATGTCACGTTTGCTACGCATTTCGGGTGCGCTGGCAGTAATTGCATCGATGTCTGCGTTTTTAATGCAGGATTGGTCTGGTGGAAGTGACTTGACACGTTATTACTTGATGTTAACGCAAACCTTACTGTTAGCAGCAGGAGGTTTTGGATTAAGTTTTTTGATGAAAGAAAATAAAGGGGGTCGCGTGTTTTTCGGCCTCAGTTTAATTTCGATCACAGTCAACTTTACGATCCTTGGCGCGCTGATTTTCTCGCAAGTACAATGGTTTGGTTCCATCGGCCAGTATCCTGAGTTTTTAACTTGGACGACGACGAGTATTGCGTCACTAAGCACAGCTATTGTAAGTGCATTAATCGCAATGGTGCCTATTGCACTGTTTAGTTACATGGTGTTTTCAAGACAACATGCAAAACGTTTGCTGATGCTGTTTGTTATAAGTAATTTACTACTGCTTGTACCTGTTAGAGATTCACTAATAGTAGGTGTGATTGTGCTTGCCTCTGTGTTGGTGCCGCTTTGGTTTTTGCGTAAAAACATGTTTAAAGAAACATCATTGAAGACACCAGAAGGGATGTTTGCTGTCGCAACCGTCTTTTTGCCAGGTCTTGTTATGTTGGTAAGAAGTTTTTGGTTGTATGAAGTAGATGCGATTTTATTGGTAATGTTAGGATCGATTTTGTTCTTAATGTTGCGAATATTTTCTGCACCGCTAGATGAAAATACAAACTTAAAGCAAATTCTAAATTGGGCTGGAATGGGGACTGCAGGGTTTGTTGCTCACCAGGCTGGTATGGCTTCACATGCATTAATACCTGATGTATATGGGCTTTCGGTGACTGGGGTTGTATTTACTGCACTGGTTTTAGATTTGGCAAAACGAGCAGGTAACCATACGCAATTGTTCGTAACGATTGCTGTTTCGGGTTTGCTTGTGTGTCAATATTTCTTACTGCTCATCAAAGGTGGTGCAGTTGGTGCAGTAATGCTATTGCTTGCAGGATTAATTGTTATTGCAATATCTCAAGCATATAAATCACGCGGTATGTTTATCACTGGCACTGTCACAGCATTAATTGGTTTTACACATCAACTATTCAATACATTGATTAACATTGATTTTACCAATTGGGCCACTCTCGCGGTAATTGGCGTATCTGCAATTATCATTGCATCACTAATTGAGCGTCATGGAGTTGTGCTGAAACACAAGTGGGATAAATGGTCGCATTTCAAAACAACCAAGGAGGCATAGCGACCATTTGCAAAGAGCATGCTGTCATTCGCTGTGGCAGCATGTTCATTTTAAACAAACGATTAATTTAATAACTCTTTAGCCACTTCCTCACGAAAGTGAAAATTTACTCTTTGATTGATCATTATTGCAAAAGGAGACCAATTGTTATTTCGATTGATATAGCCTGCATAGGTGCTAACACCATTTAACGTACCTGACTTTGCAAAAATATTAGTTGTTTGAGTGGGCATTAGTTCGCGATACGCGCGAAATTTATTCAATACATCTACTAATTGTTTTGCGCTTAATTTATTTTGCCTAGATAGCCCTGCACCTTCTACAAGGATATGGTTGCTCCAGTTGAAGTTAGTTTCGATATAGGCCTGCATCACTTTTTTAGATTTATTCATATTTGCGGGTGCATCATACATTTCTGCGCCGAGTTTTAAATACAGCTGATTGGCAATGAAGTTATTTGAATATTCAAGCATGGAGCTAATTACGTCTTCTAGAGTTTTGTTATTCTCATGAGTAAATAAAAGCGATGCATTTGAAGGGATTTTGCCTCTTAGCATTATAAGATTGGTGGGTATGCTGGCTTGATTCAATTTCGCCTTTAAAAGTTCTGAGAAGTACCTTGGTGTGTGTTCTGCATCACTCAAACTGATTCGATGCGTGCCAATTGATAATCTTTGTGCCAATTCATTCGCAAGAGGTGTCAGTGGTGTTTGGGTTTCGCTACTGCTGATGGAGTTTTCATAGACACGAATATTAATTGTATTGAAGTTAGCTGCAACGGCGCCTACCGATGCATCATATGGATTCAATGAATCACCTTGCCCATCAATTTGAATTGTTTTACTAAAATAACTACTATCGATTCCTATACCGTCTAGTTCACTGATGCCAGCAAGGCTAATTTTATCAACAATCTTATCGATCTCCTCAGAGACTAAGTATGGATCACCATAACCTTTGACCCAAAGATTATTATTTTCTTTGTCAAAATAGAAATCAGTTTTAAAGCGGTGTTCTCTACCCCAATAGTCGAGTGCAATTAGAGAAGTTAGAATTTTTATAGTAGAAGCTGGGATGAATAATTGATCTGGATTCTTGGTCTCAAGCACTTGCTGATTTTCATCCACAAGCAGTATTGATGAGGAAGAAATTTTATGTAGTTTTTCAAGCGAGCTTCCTGCTATAGAATAGCCAGAAAGTAAAAATATCAGAGCTGAAAAAAGAAGATTTTTCATGTTTTGCAATTACTAAAGCACAGTTTCAAATGTTTCTAATTCAGGTTTGTCTAGATAAATTGGTTTTATCTCGCCTACATTAGCATGTGCTTTTCGAAAAGCTTCTGATTTAGTCCAATCAACAAATGCTTGCTTGGATTCCCAAACGGAGTGTGAGGCGAATAGACAATATTCCTCGGTTTTAGGGCCGCGTAATAAATTAAATTGTTTAAAGCCAGGGACTTCATCTAAGAAGGTGTCACGATTTTTCCAAATATCTAAAAAGTATTCTTCGTTACCAGGAATAATTTTGAAGCGGTTCATTGTGACGTACATGGAATGTTATCTCCTGAAGTGAAAAAATTTGAGTTGTAAGGTTAGATAGTGGATTGAATTATTTAGTTCAAGAAGGAATAACTACTTCGCTGTCGCGATTAAATTGTTTATCTGTAAATGCTTTAAAACAATAATATGCAGTAGATAGCATTCCCCAAAAAAGGCCAAGCACAACACCGAAATCGAGCAAGCCTTTCCAGGGTTGCGGTATGTAGCGGAAAGCTAGAATAAAACAGACAATCATTATAGTTAGTGCCCATGTGGCGACTACACGTCGTTTTGGAGCATGAAAATATGCCATAGAAAAAAGTGGGGCTAAAAAAGTTTGTAACCAGGTCGCATGGGAAAGTAAGTATTTACAACGTGCTGCAAATCGCGGTGAAAACTGTAAATGAAAGCCTTTATAGCCCTCACCATGTGCCATGAATATGGCCCAGCCCACGAACACCATCCAATGGAGCCAATTTAATGGATATTGGAATGAGTCAATGGTGTATGCAGATAACCGCCAACAGGCATAGGCAAGTAATACCATCAGGCCAACAATGGCCCAAATTGTGGCTATAAGTCCTTTTGTGCTAATTGATTGGTCACTCATATCTTACACCGTACTACATCCATATATTTTGTGGCTGTAGTATATCGGATAAGACGTGTCGTTAATAAGCTAAATCCATATTACAAAATTGAATTTGCTTTTTGTTGTAATAGACATGCTATTTGAACCATATCTTATCGATTGAATTATGGTAAATATATATGACTGATGTCAGTCAAGATTTTGAATTAATTGAGGATGATTCTGATTTTTTTGATACCAATGAAATCGATTTTGATTGCCCATGACTGCATAAATAATTTTATTAGTAAATTTTACTTTTTATACTTACTTTCATGGAAGTTATTACACCAGGTGCTTATTATAGTGTTGTCAAGTGGCATCATGTTAATGATTGATTTTGCATACAATGAATAACCTAAAATTTGCAGTTTTAATTTTATTTTTGATTGCTTGCAGTAGAGACGTATATTTACGTGGTGAAGTTGAAACCTCAGACGATGGTTTGACGTATTTTTCGCTAGTAGATGACAATGGTGGTTCGTGTAAGTCCGTTCTACTCGATGGGAGACCATGGCCACATAAAATTGGAGAAAGGGGTAGGGTTGAGCCTGGTGCGCATGAAATAGATTGTAATGGAGTTATAGGTTTTGATATTCCCAAGGGTGTTATTTTTAAGTTTGATTATTGGGGTCCTTAAAAGTAATCGAAAATTTTAAGTCATATTGCGTGAGATCAAGCCTCATGCTTGATTTCTAGCATAATGCTAATATTTCCTTTTATCGAAGCCAGGCGATTGTTCATCACACTTGCAGTGTTATATTATTGAGCAAATTCATAGAATTACTCTCCACGTTTAAATTCCAATTATATCTGATAGCTAAATTCAAATGAAAAAATCAACAAAAGCAGTTCTGCTATCTGCATTCGTTTGTCCTGGCTTGGGGCACCTGATTGTAAACAAAAAACATATTGGGTTTGCGTTAATGGCCGCTTCTTTTATGGCGTTGTTTGTTATCACATCAAAAGCGGTTGCAAAAGCAAAAGTGATCTCGGAGCAAGTCGCAAGCGGTGAAATTCCATATGACATGGAAGTAATTCGAGAATTGATTACCAAATCGCAAACACCGCAAGAAATTCAGTTAATTAATTTAATGACGTTGATATTCATCGTTGCTTGGTTAGTAGGCATCTTTGATTCCTATCGCGTAGCTCGTTCACAAGAAGTAAATGGAACATTAGAAGCGTAAAATTATTAAATGTAAGCATCTAAAAATTGTAAGAAATACAAATTAATTTATATAAAGGGGATAATAATGAAAACTTTGCGATTTGAAGGCAGTGGATTTGAATATTTTAAAATTTGGATCGTAAATATTCTGCTAACGATTGTTACATTAGGATTGTACTACCCTTGGGCAAAGGTTCGTAACCGTCGTTACTTTTGTGCAAATAGCATGTTAGAAGATCGTAACTTTGAATACCATGCTACTGGCAAGCAGCTATTCATTGGATATTTAATAGCAATGGCAATATTTATTGCTTTTGTAGTTGTTCAAAATATTTCACCGATTGGAAGTCTTGTTGTGGTTGGCTTATTTGTTCTCGCTTTACCGTGGATAATTTGGCGCAGTTTAAAGTTTAATATGAGAATGACCAGTTTCAGTAATGTCCGATTTGGATTTGAAGGAAACTTAGGTGGTGCATATATCAACTATTTAATACTACCCATTCTTTGCTTTTTAGCTTTATATGCTGGACCCATAGGGTTAGCAATATTCATTCCGATGGTTGCAGGCTCTTTGGGTGGCTTGACAAGTATCGTTACAGTTATCGGTGTGCTTGGTAGTCTGTTATTAGCGTTATTTTTATTCGCTTTTCTTAAGAAAAGAAATACAAGTTATGCCATCAATGGTTATCGCTATGGGCAGGGTATGTTTTCTACGAATGTAGAAACGAAAGCTTTTTTATGGATAACATTGAAGTCAATCGGATTTACTATTTTAGCAATTATAGGCCTCGTCATTTTAATCGCTGTACTCGCTTCAATATCAGGTCTTGCTGGAAAACTGTTAGAAATACAAGGTAGTCTACAAGACCCAATTGCTTTACAAACGGCACTTGGTGGCGGGATATTAGTTATGATTGGTTTGCTTTATGTAGGGCTGATCATACTTAGCATGTTGATATTCGCTTATTTCTTCACGCGTCAGCGCACATATATTTACGAAAATTCAACTTTAGATGGCCAGATCAAGTTCGCGTCCACCTTAAAAGCAGGGCAGTTTGCTTGGGTGATCATTTCAAATTTTTTGCTAATCATCGTTACATTAGGCTTAGCAACGCCTTGGGTAAAAGTTAGATTAGCTAGGTTATTTCTAGGAGATACTCACGTCGATACTAGTGTTGGTTTTGATACTTATGTAACTCAAAAACAAAAAGAACAGTCATCGTTGGGTGAGCAAATTGGTGACGCTTTCGATGTTGACGTTGGGGTAGGGTTTTAGTCCTTGATTAAAGGAAAGTGGTACAAGTCTGGAAGTGCAGCCCACATCCGGGCTGTACTTTATTTAGACGGAGAACAATATCGTCTTGAGCCGGAAGGAAATATCCCTTTACCGGGAAAAATCAAAGATATTCATGTAAGTGATCGATTAGCAAATGTGGAAAGAAAACTAACTTTCCATGATGGGTCAGTATTTGCAACTCAAGATAACGATACAGTAGATCATTACTTAAATTTGAGTTTAAAAGCGAATAGCATTTTACATCATTTGGAATCGCGCCTAAGCTGGGCTGCAATTGCCTTGATTGTAACTATTGCATTCTCAATTTCCTTTTTCAGATGGGGTGTGCCTTGGATAAGTAAACAAATTGCACATGCGTTACCTCAAAAAACTAATGTGCTTATTGCCGCTAATACCTTAGAGTTCTTAGACAAGTATATATTCGAAGAGACCACGCTCGAACCAGAAGAAATGGAAGTTATTCGTGAACATTTCAGTTCAAATCTCGTTCCACTTGACGATGAAAATAAGTCTATTGAATTTAAATTACACTTTCGAGATTGGAGTGATGGAGATGTTGGAGTCCCAAATGCATTAGCGTTGCCGTCAGGTGATATCGTATTAACAGATGAATTTATAAGGTTGTGTGAAACACAAGACGAAATGGATTCTGTTTTATTGCATGAAATGGGGCATGTAATCCATCGTCACAGTTTGGAAATGGTGATTGAGGCTACATTTGTAACTGTCGCAATTATGTTGATAACCGGTGATAACAATGGCATTGCTGATATGGGGATTGGTTTAGGTTCCTTATTGGTGAGTACGCATTATTCGCGTAATCATGAAACAGAAGCCGATCATTATGCTTTTAAACAAATGTTAAAAGCTGGAATTGACCCTAAAGCATTTTCAACCATTTTAACGCGTATAACAAAAAGTATTGAAGAACTTGAAAGCGTCGAAGAAGAAGAGGTGGATCCACAAAATAGTGAAGAAGGTGGCATATGGGACTATGTATCGACACACCCTAGCACCGAGCAGCGTGTGAAGCAGGCAGAACAGTATAGTGAGTGCTTTAAGCAAGGCTTATTTGAATGCGAAGTTAATTAAATTTTATGTAAATTGTTTATGCTAGTAATAGGTAAAGTATGTCAAAAGATTATCAATATCGTGAACGAGAAGTAGAGCTCGATAAAGAAAGAGAATTCCGTTTTGGTGACGGGAAAATCAGTGGTTATAGCTCTGTATTTCTTGGGGCACTTAGCCTTTTAGCCGTGCTCGCTTATCTATATCCATCCTATCTGACTACGACAGAATTAAGACAAGCTTATGATGCAGTATTTCTACAAAAAGTGCTGAAGTATGGAATGTACTTTTCTTTATTTTTTGGTGTACTTACTTTCGTATTAAAAAAATATAGAAGGATGGGGCTTGTTGGTATCTGTCTCACACTAATTGCGTTTGCGTTAGGTGGTTACAGTGTACCTGTTGGCCCCGTAGAACCTAGAGCATTATCTCTGGGTGTCGACTGGCTAATTTTGGCTTTTTTAGGATCAATATTTATATTTATGTTTTTAGAAAAATTATTTCCAAAATATAAAAATCAAGTCATCCTGAGAAAAGAGTGGGGGTTGGATTTATTTTATTTTTGTTTTAATCATCTTGCGATCTCAGCCATTATTCTTTATGCAAACTATCAAGCCAGTCATTTTGATTGGGCGGTGAGTGCGTCATTGCAGCAAACAATTCAATCCATACCTATAATTATTCAAGTTGCAATTATCATTTTGTGCGCAGACTTTGTTCTTTACTGGGAACATCGTATTTACCATGAAACAAAAATACTCTGGCCAATACACGCAGTGCATCATTCAGTTGAGAACTTAGATTGGTTGGCAGGTTCGCGTGGGCACTTTATTCAAGTGTTTTCAGAGCGCGCACTTGTAATGATACCGCTATATTTGCTCGGGCCAGACAAAGCAGCCTTAGATATTTATGTAACGTTTGCAGCTTTACAGGCAATTTTGATTCACTGTAATTTAAAATTCTCTTTTGGGTTTTTAAAATATATATTTGTCACTCCACAATTCCACCATTGGCATCATAGTTCTGAAAAGCCTGCTATTGATACAAACTATTCTGCTCATACTGTAATTTATGATTGGCTATTTAGAACCTACCACATGCCTGAGGGGCTTTGGCCAGCAGATTTGGGTACGACCAAAAAACTACCAAGTAGTTATCTTGGACAGTTGATGTACCCTGTCACAAAGAATGTGAAATGAATCTATGATAAAAGTTAACAATTAAATATTAAGTATAGGTTGTGGATGGTATGAATGTAACGCGTCAACTAATCATGATATATATGATCTGCGTTCTTATTTTATTCTCTCATGAAAATTTAAATGCTGAGATCTATAAGTACCAAGATGAAAACGGTAAATGGTATTTTACTGACAAACCAAGAGATGGTGATGTTGTTAAAAAATCAAAAAAAAATGATTCAACAAAAGACTCAACTGATCTTGATATATCAGAAAATTTTAGTGAAAAAACTGAATTTAATAGCCCACTGGAAAAAGCAACATACTCTGTTGTAACCGTTGAAACAAGAACTGGAAAAGGATCAGGATTTTTTATCAGTAAGGACTGTTATCTGATAACTAATAAGCATGTAGTAAGGCCGACGACAACCACAAATTGGAAAAAAAATGAAGAAGAAATTGATCAAAAAAAAGATGCTATAAAAAATGAAAAACAATATTTGTCAAAAGAAAAAAAACGACTTGAGATTAATAAAAGAAAACTAGCAGATTTTCGTGAATATGTTGATAGCCTTCGGCCAAGTGGGCATAAAAATGATGAAGAGGCCGAATATAAATATCGACTACAGAATTATGAAGATGATATGGATGAACTCAAAGAAAGATCAAAATTATTAAAAGAGCAAGAAAAAGTATTTAGGAAACTTCGTTCAGAATTTTCAATTGAATCGAGTCTTGCTAATATAAGCAGTAATTTTAAGATTATTCTTAAAAATGACAATGAGCTCACTGCAAAATTAATCCAATTAAGTAAAGATGAAGACTTGGCCTTATTAAAAGTAGATAACTGTAAATCGCCTTATTTAGAATTATCCAGATCTATTAAACCCTATCAAGGTATGAAAATTTATGCAGTTGGCAGTCCGTTAGGACTTAAAGACCATATAACAGCAGGCATTGTTACGAACACTAGAGATTCTGAAATTAACATAGACGCACAAATATTGCCCGGTAATAGCGGAGGCCCGCTCATTACAGAGCAGGCAGAGGTTATAGGTGTAAACACTTTTAAAGTTTCAAGAGAAAGTGCAAACTCTGAGGGATTTGGTATTGCAATACCGACCGAAAAAATTTACCAAGAGTTTAGTAAATATCTTAACTAGTTTAATCTAAACAGATAAAAGTGATTTTAAATACTAATTTAGCATCCAAGTTGGGTGCTGATTTCTCTTTATGCAAATTTATTTCTTAGCTTCAGCTCGTTCTTTTGCGGCTTTAATTACTTCATCCGCGACATTCTTAGGGCATGGCATGTAGTGAGAAAACTCCATAGAGAATTGGCCACGGCCAGATGTCATGGTACGAAGATCACCAATGTATCCAAACATTTCTGAAAGTGGAACATCTGCCTTAACGCGCGTACCTGTTGCGCCAGCGTCTTGAGATTTGATCATACCGCGACGACGATTTAAATCACCAATTACATCACCTACGTGATCCTCAGGTGTAAACACATCAACTTTCATGATTGGCTCAAGTAGCTGTGGGCCCGCTTTTGGCATGGTCTGCCTATATGCAGATCGTGATGCAAGTTCAAATGCAACAGCAGAAGAGTCTACGGCATGGAATGCGCCATCCATCAAAGTTACTTTAACATCAAGACATGGATAGCCTGCTAAAACACCTTCATCCATCATGCCTTCAAAAGCCTTTTGAATTGCTGGCCAATATTCGCGAGGAACGTTACCGCCAGTCACTTTGGATTCAAATTCATAGCCACTATTTTGTTCTCCAGGTTCAACAACATAATCAATTTTACCAAATTGACCTGCACCACCTGATTGTTTCTTATGCGTGTATGAATCTTCAACGCGTTGTGTAATCGTTTCGCGATATGCAACTTGTGGTGCACCTGCAACGACCTCGACACTGTGTGTGCGTTTTAAAATATCAATTTTAATATCTAAGTGAAGTTCACCCATTCCTTTAAGTATTGTTTCGCCACTGTCTTCATCGGTCGAAACACGAAACGATGGGTCTTCCGCCACCATCTTGCTAAGTGCTACACCCAATTTTTCAGATGCACCTTTGTCTTTTGGCGAAACGGCCATCGAGATAACAGGATCAGGAAACACCATTGGTTCTAAGGTAGCAGGGTTGTTTGGGTCACAAAGTGTGTGCCCAGTTTGTACGTTCTTCATACCAAGTACTGCAACTATGTCACCAGCTTGCGCGCTATCGAGTTCTTCACGAGAATCAGCATGCATTTCTACAATGCGGCCTATTCGCTCAGTTTTACCTGTGAAACTGTTCATCACCGTCATGCCTTTATCTAATTTGCCAGAGTAAATGCGAATAAAGGTAAGTGCACCGTATCGGTCGTCCATAATTTTGAATGCAAGTGCGCGTAATGGTTTTGTAGGATCCACTTCTGCAAATTCACCGGTTTCATTTCCTTCTAAATCAACCTCAGGTTGAGGCGGTACTTCGGTAGGTGCAGGTAGGTAATCAACAACGGCATCTAAGACTAATTGAACACCTTTGTTTTTAAATGCAGAACCACAATAAGTTGGAAAGAAATTAAGTGCAATCGTGCCTTTGCGTATACATGCTTTTAAAGTATCAATACTTGGTTCTTCGCCGTCCAAGTATTTTTCCATTGCTTCATCATCTTCTTCTAGCGCAATTTCAACCATCTCTTCTCTATACTGCTCCACTTTCTCTTTCATATCTTCGGGAACATCTTCTTCTTTATAATTCATTGGATCATCAGAACCATCCCAAATCCACGCTTTGCGTGTCATTAGGTCAACCATACCTACGAAGTTATCTTCCGTCCCTATTGGTAAGGTCATCACTAATGGTTTTGCACCTAATACATTTTTAATTTGATCCACAACACTGTAAAAATCTGCACCCAATCGATCTAATTTATTTACAAATATAATGCGCGCAACTTTAGATTCGTTTGCGTAACGCCAGTTGGTTTCTGATTGAGGCTCAACTCCACCTGAGCCACAGAATACACCTACGCCGCCATCCAAAACTTTCAATGAACGGTACACTTCAATAGTGAAATCCACGTGTCCTGGGGTGTCGATGATATTTAAGCGATGATCTTTCCAATAGGTGCTGGTTGCTGCAGATTGAATAGTAATGCCACGCTCGCGCTCTTGATCCATGAAGTCAGTGGTGGCTTCACCATCATGTACTTCACCAATTTTATGAATTTTACCGGTTAGGCTGAGAATGCGCTCTGAGGTGGTTGTTTTACCTGCATCCACGTGGGCGAAGATGCCTATGTTTCTATAATTCGTTAGATCGCTCATTACCGTAACCTTTATGTAATATATTCAATAAGTTCTGAATTAAATGTGAAGTGTCTTAATAGGGACGCAAGTCTACTTGATTGCGTCTAGAGGGGAAGCTCAAATTACTTCCATTCGTCATAAAAATACTTCGAAAACTGCGAAAGCGGCGGATTCTGGCCTATATTAGAAAATGCTTCAATAGGGCGTAGGGGGTAAGTACGTAGAAGAGAAAGGTTTTATATATCTCTAAGCTGTTTCTACACTTAATGCACAGAACTTAAATTCTGGAATCTTCCCAAAAGGATCTAATGCTTCATTTGTTAGTAAGTTCGCTGCAGCTTCGCGATAACAGAATGGCATAAAGACTTGGCCTGGACTGATGCCATTGTCGATCCGTGCATGGCATTCAATTACTCCACGTCTTGAAGAGAGTTTTATTCGGTCACCTTCGTTAATGCCAAGTTTAGTGAGTTCAACAGAATTTAAACTTGCAACGGCTACAGGTTCAATTGCGTCCAACATGCTGGCCCGACGTGTCATGGAGCCCGTATGCCAATGTTCTAACTGTCGGCCTGTCACTAATACAAATGGATAATCTTTATCTGGTAATTCATCCGCATTTGTGAAATCTGCTGGTACAAATTTACCTCTACCGTTTTCGGTAGGGAAGTCTTCAGTGAAAATCACACTCTGACCGGGGTCATTTTCATTTTCACATGGATAGGTTATTGAATGCTGTTCTTCTAAGCGATCCCATGTCATTCCTTGAATGCTATCCATGCCTTGGCGCATTTCATTAAACACATCAGATGCGTGATGGTATTTCCAATCCAGCCCCATGCGATTCGCTATTTCGTTAATCAACCACAAGTCTTGTTTAGCGTCACCAGGTGGCATCAATGCTTGTCGACCAAGTTGCACACGTCGATCCGTATTGGTAAACGTGCCAGTTTTTTCAGGGAATGCGGATGCAGGTAAAATTACATCTGCAAACCAAGCAGTTTCAGTCATGAAAATATCTTGTACGACTAAATGTTTTAATGTTGCGAGTGCTTTTCTTGCATGATTTAAATTTGGATCCGACATCGCCGGGTTTTCGCCCATGATATACATGCCATGAAGTTTGTCTTCTGAAATAGCATGCATAATTTCGACCACGGTCAAGCCTGGTTGATTATCTAAGTCCGTGTCCCAAAGTTTTTCAAAACGCGAGTGTGCTTCTGGGTTGTCAACACGTTGATAGTCAGGGAAGACCATTGGAATTAAACCTACATCTGATGCGCCTTGTACGTTGTTTTGTCCGCGTAATGGATGTAGTCCGGTTCCTGGTTTGCCAATTTGGCCAGTCATCATTGAGAGTGCAATTAAACAACGCGCATTATCTGTACCGTGAATATGTTGTGAGACACCCATGCCCCAGAAGATGATCGATGCATTTGAGCTTGCATAAATTTTTGCAACTTCATGCAAAGTAGCTGCAGGGATGCCACAGATTTTTTCTACTTTTTCTGGCGTGTATTTGAGAATATGTTTTGCAAACTCAGCAAAATTTTCTGTACGGTTTTTAATAAAATCTTTATTAAGCAGATTTTGTTTAATAATAGAATTCATGATGCCGTTGAGCATGGCAACATCTGTATCCGGCTTAAACTGCAAGAAATAATCCGCATGGCGCGCGATATCTGAACGCCTTGGGTCCATTACGATTAGTTTGGTGCCATTGCGTTTTGCATTCTTGATAAAGGTTGCAGCTACAGGGTGGTTTTCCGTCGTGTTAGAGCCGATGATAACAACCACTTCTGCTTTAGCAACATCTTCAACCGGGTTGGATACAGCGCCAGAACCTAGTCCTTCCAATAGGGCAACAACTGACGATGCATGACATAATCGTGTGCAATGATCTACATTATTGGTTCTAAATCCAGTGCGTACTAATTTTTGGAATAAATAAGCTTCTTCATTAGACCCTTTTGCTGAACCAAAACCAGCAAGTGCATTGGGACCATATTCATCGCGTATGTCCACCAATCCTTTAGCTGCATAATCTAATGCTTCATCCCAAGAGATTTCATCAAAATATTTTGGTATATCTTTGTATGTAAGCTTATCAATATTGTCTAAATATTTTGGTACACCTTCTTTACGTTTTAATGGATTAACCAGTCGACCATCGTGGTGTACATAATCAAAACCATATCGCCCTTTAACGCAAAGTCTACTTTTGTTTGCAGGGCCGTCACGACCTTCCACATAAATTATTTTTTCGTCTTTAATATTGTAGGTAAGTAGACAACCCACACCACAATATGGGCAAGTTGATTCAACTTTACGATCAGGTTCAGCAAGTCCTAATTCGTTAGACGGCATCAATGCGCCAGTAGGGCAGGCTTGCACGCATTCCCCGCAAGCTACGCATGTGCTGTCGCCCATTGGATCCTGGATATCAAATACGATTTCAGAATGAGAGCCACGCATAGCATAGCCAATTACATCATTGTTTTGTTCTTCACGGCAGGCGCGAACACAGCGTGTACACTGTATGCATGCATCTAAATTTACTGCAATCGCCGGGTGAGATAAATCTTGTTCAGGGTTATGTCGGGATTCAAAACGGGGGAGGCCTACTTCGAGTTCTTGTGACCATTTATCTAATTCACTGTTGAGTGTGTATTGGCTTTCGGCTAAATCAGATTGTAATAATTCCAGCACCATTTTTTGTGAATGGGTGCTGCGCTCATTATTCGTATGTATTACCATCCCTTCTGTGGGTGTACGAACACATGACGGTTGTAATACTCGCTCACCTTCAATTTCCACAACACATGCACGGCAATTTCCATCTGCTCGCATGCCCGGTTTGTAACATAAGTGAGGAATATCGATGCCGTGCCTTCGAGCTGCTTCAAGAATGGACTCGTTCTCATAGCCCTGAATCTTTTGGCCATTGAGAGAAAATGAGATTGTTCCGTATTCTTGAATGTATTCCGGATTTGCTGCCATTTAGTGCTCCATCAATTCCTTACGCACAAATCTAGTCTAGTTCGTTTGGGAAATAGTTCAATATACAAGATAAGGGGTTAGATGCTGCTTGTCCTAGTCCACATATAGATGCATCCGACATTGTTTGTGATAGTTCCCTCATTAATGGTTGGTCCCAAGTTGATCTCTTCATCATCATGGCTGCTTTTGAAGTACCTACTCGACAAGGTGTGCATTTACCGCACGATTCATGTGCAAAAAAGTCCATTGCATTGCGTGCTAAATCACGGGCTTTATCTTTATCAGAAAATACCACAATCGCTGCAGAGCCAATAAAACAACCATGTTCATTTAAGGTGTCAAAGTCCAGTGGGATATCCCCTTTACTTGCAGGTAAAATTCCACCAGATGCACCGCCTGGAAAATAGCCATAAAACTCATGTCCATCTAACATGCCGCCGCAATGTTCATCAATGAGTTCTTTAATGGTGATGCCCGCATCAGTAATGTGTACACCAGGTTTTTTTACGCGCCCACTAACGGAGAAGGTGCGCATGCCGCTTCTACCGTTGCGTCCTTGATTTGCAAACCAGTCGGCACCCTTTTCTAAAATGTCGCGCACCCAGAAAAGTGTTTCTAAGTTGTGCTCAAGTGTTGGAAGTCCAAATACTCCTACTTGTGCAACAAAAGGAGGACGTAAACGCGGCATACCACGTTTACCCTCGATGGATTCAATCATTGCTGATTCTTCACCGCATATATATGCACCTGCACCACGACGTAGTTCAATGTGTGGTAGTTGGCAAGGCGGATCTTTTTTAAGTTCATCGAGTTCATGTAATAACATGGTGTAACAATTTGCATATTCATCGCGAAGATAGATATAGATGCTATCGATTCCAACCACTTGTGAAGCGATTAACGCACCTTCTATAAATCTGTGTGGGTCTCTTTCTAAAAAGTATCGGTCCTTAAAAGTACCTGGTTCGCCTTCGTCAATATTAACTGCAAGCACGCGGGGGCCTTGTTGGTTGCTTACGATTTCCCATTTTTGACCTGCGGGAAAACCTGCACCACCTAAACCACGTAAACCGGAGTCTTTCATGATTTCGATAACTTTTTCTGTTGCATTTGTAGAGTCAAACATGCGTTTAACTAGTGCGTAGCCGCCACTGTTAACATATTTGTTATATGTGATGTATTCCGATACCGGTGATTCAATGTCATTTATTTCAACGGAGTGATTTACTAATTCAAGCGTTGCTCTATCAATAGGTTTTTTGCCTACTACTGCAACAGGTGCTGTATCGCAGCGTCCAATGCATGGCACACGTTGAATACGAACCTTGTCACCATGATAGTTCGTTAACTCTTTTATAAGTGTTTCTGCGTTGTTCATTTCGCAGCTAATCGAATCACATACACGCACGGTTAATTCTGGAGGTGCTTTCTCGCCTTCTTTAATCACATCAAAGTGGTGATAAAAAGTCGCGACTTCATATATTTCAGTTGTCGCTAAACCCATGATGTTTGCTAAGGCAGTAATGTGTGCTGCAGAAATATGTCCAAATTTGTCTTGAATTAAATGCAGATATTCGATTAATAGATCACGTCTTACGGGAAGCGAGGAAATGAGTTCTGTCACTTGGTTTAGTATTTCAGGGTTTACACGGCGGCCGCGCTTTTCACCCCTCATTTTATTGCGCATCTTGGTATTTTGGCGTGAAATGGTCTTTTCCATTGCTTGCAATAATCCCTAAAAATCAAACGTATTTATTTTATTCTTTGTTCTAGTCTAAGGCTAAAGCCTGAAGAATCGTATATACCAAATGTTAATTAATAACTTATATTTTTATCCAATCCAAATTAACATTTCGCCTTGTCCGCCTACAGTGGTATCGCCAATATAGCGCTGGACGCGTCTGCGCATTGGGTGCAATGATTGAAAAGTGCTTGTATGTTGTCTTAGATCATCTAATAGCAATGTTAAATAGCCTAAATTATGCCGTCCACAATCGTGGAACCCTGTTAATACGTCTTTTGGTTTATGGGGTAATAAAATCGTACCTCGTCGCATGCCGACCCCAACTTGCTTGCCTATCGTGCCTAAATTGGTGATGGTTCCTGCAATCATTCGGCTTGCACAGTAATCACCAATATTTCCCACCACCATAATTGTGCCACGACGCATTAAATCACCTGTAAATTGTCCACTATTGCCATGCACAAGGATGGAGCCTCCTGACATGCCTTTTTTCTCACCAGTGTGCGCGCCACCTGCATAGTCATTAACATTGCCCTTAACTTCAACTAAGCCTTTATTCATGGAGCAAGCTACATAATCGAGCGCATTACCTTCAATAATTAATTTACCTCCGGTTAAATCTGCACCAGCAAAATGTCCGGCATCACCATTAATCGTTAAAGTTTTGTTTTGGTTAAGCGTATGGCCAAGATAATCCATTTGCTGTGTCGAATTCTCCAATACAACATTCTCATTAGTAAAGTCGCCTTTAATTGTAAATAAGTCACTTAACTTAGTTTTCTGGTTACTGATTTGCAGATCCAATTTATTCACGCTACTGGCTTTGGCAGAACCATTGATGGCATGACTCAACCAACGCATGTCGATGCGCTGTGTTATATCGCCTTTATATGTAACGGTTGTATGAGTCATGCATAATTTCTCTTAGATGGAAATGATGCGGACCTAGATCACCACCATAATTTCCTCCTGTTATTTTTTCTATTCCTTGGGATTTGCCTAAATCGCAAATTGCTTCTATTCCGCGTTGCATAGCTAACATTACATCTTCTTTTGTTAATCCATCGATCACAATTTCCATTGCAGCTTCAATATTTTTTCCTAATACGTTATCCGGTCTGCCCTTTAGTGTGGGGCAATAAGGGTGGTTTGTAGAAGCATTAAGAAACTTGTATTTTGAACCTACCTTTGAACCTGAACGAACACCTCCACCCGGGAAAGGCATAATAATATTGGGCAACATACTTATTGCATCTATCGCAGCTTCGCATGCAAGCAAGGCATGAGAAATTCCTCGTGCAAACACTAATATGTTTCCACCCCCAATTGCTTTTTGATAACCCGTGCTTTCTTCACAAATAAATTCGCCATCCATTACTGGTATACGCCAGAAACGTTTGTCTTTTATTTTCTTTGAGGTTTGAAAACCATCACCGAAGTAACGTATATTTTTTCCCAATGAAATTCTATCGTTGTTATCCATGCCTGAGAATACGGCAGATGTTGGGCAAGTAAGCACACATTGACCTACACGTGTTTGTAATTGTTGTTCTAATGTTTTTGTATCCGTAGAAAATAACAATACAGATATGCCAGGTCGCCCATCGGGAGTTTCATGATTACCAATGACTTTTTCAATACCAGCTTCAACTTTACAGCCAATAACGGAAGTGGCAAATCCGGTCATGGTTTCAGCTGCATGACGCGCCCATTTGTAGTTAATCGCGGTAATAATAATGCGCGTTGCGCGCATTGAGAATGCTTCGGCAAAGGTATCTTCAATTAGTACGCCATTAATGATCATTATTGTTACTCGTTGAATGAACTTCTACTTCGCTTCCAATATATTCTACCATTTCATCATTTGAAATGATCGGGTCTTTAACTTCACCATCAATTTGGTTTACTGGATCATAGGTTTCACCTCCTGTTAATTTAATCGTCATTTAGAATCCAATTTAAATTAACGTTATGAGTTTTTTGAGAAGACTGTCTATAGATGGAAGACTGCTATCGCGTATTTTTTGCAACGGAAGTGTTGCAACACTGTCGGTTCTGCTTGCTAATCCACGATGGTCAATGCCTGGGATGCCAATTGGTATGAATACGTCTGCATGATCACAAGTCATATTGGGATGACCAAAAACAATTGTCGATGCATTGTTTTGTGGTGGAATATCATCAGAGCTAAAACTTGCTAACCAGAGCACGCAATCGGTTTCATTGTTTTGCAACATCTTCATGCCATCATATAAAACTGGATTATGGACGGGAGTGGAATTTGTAAACGAAACAGGCAAGGGGACACCGGTTTGCCAAGTTGCAACTTGGTTTGCGGTGATTTCACCTTTTGAGCCACTTAGAGCCAATCCTACACAGCGTACTTTTTTCATTAAAGTCTTAATCGACTCTGTTAAAGCTTGAACCGTATGTTCTGCAGATTCTAAATTGAAATTACTCGTACTCCAGATGAGTGTGGTGTATTGACTATTTAAAATAGTATCTAGAATTTTAAAGAGTTGTCGTGTGTCTTTGTCATGCTCAGGGTCATTTACTGCATTATGTTCAATAAAATACTCTTTTGGGCGCGTCACAACTTCTTGAAAACGATATATCAATGACTCGAGTAATGGATAATTTAAACGAATTTGTGAAATGTTATTTTCACTTTCGCTATGCATAATTCCATCTTCAGCAACATCCAAGATAATAATTTTCTTGTTTAATGTATCTTCAGATCCTAGCGATTTCTCTGGTGTTAGTATCCGTTGCATAAGGCGTGGGAATTTTTTCGTAACATTTGCCCCAAATATGATGACGCAATCTGCGCGATTTTTTACTTCAGCCAGTGTAGTTTTAACTTCACCAATTCGCTGCATCGCTGCTGTGCTATTCCGCATTGCAGCTCCATTGGCATGATCAATAACACCGCCTAGCTTTTCAGTTAATGCTATAGCTTCACGGTAGGTTTGCACATCTGCAATTAAGCCATTTATTAAAGGGAGTTTTGCTTGTTTTAGTAGTGCTGCAGCTTTTGCTAATGCTTCTTCTTCGCTTGCCGTATTTCTCGCAATTAATGGCGAAGGTAAGGTATTAGAGGTCAAGGAGGCATCCGAATAAAAATGATCACATGGGTGGTTTTCTTCGCTTAACTTAAGGGTGAGATCATCCACTTTTACAGAGAGATCATCACAAAGTAATCCACAGTTGACGCAAGTTACATTTTCAAATTGCATATGACTAATTTAAAAAAAATGGATCGGATTGAATAAACGATGTTTAAAGCACTCGGCTTCTAATAGTACTAAATGGTATCTCTTTAGCAGTGAAGTTGTCAGTATCTCAAATTTGTCATTTTTGTGATAAATGCTGATACTTTAACGTATTACAAATTAAACAAATTGGAGTCATTAAATATGTCTAAATGGCGTGAAATTAAACCCGAAGAAACTTATACAGAAGAGCAAATAAAGCAAAGATTAGAACAAGAATTACCAAATTGGATCTATGAAAATGGCTGGATCCGCCGTAAATATAAAACTCATAGTTGGAAAGGCACAATGCTGGTTGTTAACACAATTGGTCACTTGGCTGAGGCGGCTTGGCACCATCCCGATTTAACTGTTTCTTATGCATTTGTGATTTGCAAATTAATGAATCATGCAGCCAAAGGGGTAACGAACAAAGATTTTGAGCTGGCTAAAAAGATCGAAGAGGTGGTGTTATGGCAACCCGGGTTGGAAGAGAACGACCTTGAGGGTACACCGAAAGACCAACGGTTCGCCTATATTCAGTACTAAAAGTGCTTAATTAAGGTTATCAATCCTAATTTTTGGATTGAATGAGAAATTTAGGCTTTTATCTCATCAAGCAGCTTTTCTATCACAGGTGTAATGGCTTTGGGTGGAAGGCCGTGCGGGATAATATTCGTTACCTCTCCATTGATATCAATAATATAAAGGTTGGAGGTGTGATCTACCGTATATTGACCATTTGCAACATCGCCTATATACGAATAGAACCCTCTAAATTGCTTAACTACATCATCTATTTCATCAGAAGAACCTGTTAAACCTATGAAATTATTATCAAAATATTTTAAATAACTGCTGAGTATTTCAGGCGTATCACGTTTAGGATCTACTGTAATAAATAGTGTTTGAACATCTTTGGCTTGATCACCTAGCTGGCTAAGTACCGTTTGAATCGTGCTGAGGGTGTTAGGGCATACATCTGGACAGTGCGTAAAGCCAAAGAAGAGGAGAACGACTTTACCTTTGGCTTCAGATGAAGAGTAAGGTTGATTCAAATGGGTTTTAAGCTTGAAATCACCACCAACCGTGTCAGTTTCTGCGCAGGACACAACAGGAGCTATGCCTATGATGAGTAACCATATTAAAGATAGTAAAGTACGTGCCATCGTGATCATTTTTTTGGTATTCAGTGTTTAATTTTGATACAAATTAGTATTTGCAGTTCCGTTTCCAATTATTTTATTAGCAAAAACAATAACTTAAGCTAAATACGGTAGTATAGTACTTTTTTCTTACTTAACAGATCCTTTTTATCTAGTTTAAGTCTAATAGAGTAAGTAGCATATTGATTTTTCTGTGTTTACTAGAGGAATGATATATCTTTGAATGGGATTTCAGATGCGGCATAATGTCACAATCAATTTCTAACTGACATGGATCATTACGAATAATGAGCCGAACGGCTAGTATGGTTCAGGTTTGAAGAATATTAAAGATAACTGATCCGATCAAATCAAATCTATAAATTATGGAGTCATAAGATTATGAAGAAAATGGCAGTATCAAAAGCCAAATGGATGCAAAGCATTATCACATTCACATGTGTACTCTTTGCTTCTGTAGTTGGTTTTCAATCTACCGCAATGGCTGATGAGACATGTATGTCTCCCTACATGGCGAAAATTGTGGGACAAGAAGACTATGTATATGTATGGACACTAGGTGTTGAAGGAATGGGTGATGCGCAAGATAAGCTCGTTACCATTTCTGTAAACCCAAATGCGGATACATATGGAAAAGTTGTAAATGTTTTGTCAGTAGGTGGACGTAACGAAGCGCACCATTCAGGCTTAACTGATGATCGTAAATATCTTTTTGCAGGTGGATTAGATAGCAATAAGATTTTCATTTTTGATGTTCATTCAAACCCATCAAAGCCAAAACTTCATAAAGTAATTACTGACTTTGTTGAAAAGACTGGCGGTATGGTAGGACCACATACTATGTATGCATTACCAGGTCGTATCATGGTTAGCGCTCTTTCAAACAATGTTGACCATGGTGGTCGTACTGGTCTTGCTGAGTACACTAATGAAGGTGACTTTGTAGCAGCACACTGGATGCCAACTGACGAAAATCTTCGTGGCGCCGAAAAAGTAGGTAATGCTGCAGACGGCTATGGCTATGATATCCGTGCATTACCTCGACGAAATGTCATGGTAACTTCTTCATTCACAGGTTGGTCCAATTACATGATGGACTTTGGTCAAATGCTTGCTGATCCTGAAGCAATGAAGCGTTTTGGTAATACTGTAGTTGTTTGGGACTTGCATACACGTAAGCCCAAGAAAGTTTTTGAAGTACCAGGTGCACCACTAGAAATACGTTGTGCATGGGGCTCTACTAACAATTATTGTTTCACTACTACAGCCTTAACCTCAAAAATTTGGTTAATTTATGAAGATGACGCAGGCGAGTGGCAAGCTGCAGATGTTGGTGATATCGGCGATCCATCAAAAGTGCCATTACCTGTAGACATCTCAATTACTGCAGATGATAAAGGCCTTTGGGTGCAAACATTTATGGATGGCAAAACGCGTTATTTTGACGTATCTGATCCACATGCACCTAAGCAAACTTATGAGCATGAAATTGGTTCTCAGGTGAATATGATATCGCAAAGCTGGGATGGTAAGCGTGCTTACTTCACTTCTTCGCTTCTAGGCAACTGGGATAAGACTGGTGAAGCTGATGAACAGTACTTCAAGCTATTCACATGGAATGGTAAGAAACTTTCTCATGAGTTCACTGTAGACTTTTATGAGCTGAAGTTAGGACGTGCGCATCAAATGCGCTTTGGTGCATACTCTCTTTACTCTGGTAAACCGAACTCTAGCGATACCATGCTGTCTCAAGTTAAGTAAGTTAAAGGTGCGGTTACGTTTGTAACTGGCTAACTTAGTTACTCAAAACAAGGCCGCCTACTTAGGCGGCCTTGTTGTTTGTGTAAATGGAATAAATATATTCATAGATGAAAATTTTAAAATTAATATTTATCACATCAATTGTTTTTCTGTTGTCGTGCCAGCAACAGATCGATGATGATGCACCTCTGCCGGGTTCTCATGCAGATGTTGTTCAATCTCAAGTAAGGATTGTGGCAGATGGTTGGGTGGCTGAGCTTCCCTACGATGTTCCCAAGCCTGGAAGTTATTCTTTATCAAAAATTAATAAGGCTGCAGGCGGAACAGTATTAGATGTGCATGGCAATGAACTCGATTTGGGAGATTTGCTCGGTGATAAAATTGTTTTACTCACATTTATATACAGTAGTTGTACTGATTTGAATGGTTGTCCGTTAGCTACTGCGGTGTTTTATAAAATCAAAGAACGTTTTAAAGAAAATCCAAAACTTGC
>JBCCEI010000022.1:0-22695 GCA_039030355.1 Pseudomonadota bacterium
ATAAATTTTCCTGCAAGTTGAATATCATTAATTGTATATTGCTCACCTTCCTCTACGTTTATAGTAATAAAAATATCTTCTTTACTTGGGCTTATCGAAACTTGAGTGGATGGAATATCAAACTTTAGATAACCCTCGTCTAAGTAGGCCGATCGTAATATTTCTAAATCGCCCTGAAGTTTTTCTTTTGCATACCGATCCCTAGAGCCCCAAAATTTGTACCAAGGCTTTAAACCAGATTCAAAATCTTTTAATAATTCTTTTTCCTCAAACACAGTATTACCAACAATTTTGACCTGTTTTATTTTTGCTGCATCCCCTTCAATAATCTGAATGCCAATATCTACCCGATTGCGATCCAACTCTCTAACCTTTGTATCAACACTTACACTGTACTTACCAAACGCAAAATACTGTTGCACCAATTCATTCTCTAGTCGCTCTAATACATTCCGATTGAATACACGTCCCGTTGCAATACCAACATTGGTTAATACTTCTGTAAGCTGCTCATCTTCAAGAATTTTATTGCCATCAAAACTCAAACTTGCAATTGCTGGCTTCTCTTTAACAGTGATAACTAATATATTTGCTTCACGTTTTAATTGGATATCATCAAACAAACCAGATTTATAAAGTGCACGCGCAATTCCAGCAGTATTATTCTCATCCAGCTCGTCGCCGACTTTAACTGGGAGATAGGTAAATACGGTACCTGCCTCAATTCGCTCTAGGCCCTCAATTTGAATATCTTGCATCCTGAATGTTTCAGCAAGAGATGCGGATGTAAAAAATAGCATCAGACAAGCAAGCAAAAGCTGCCTAGCGAATATTGACTCCATATTATATTTATTATTTCTTGATTTAATTACTGTAACAGGCGATAAATATCATTATAAAAAGCCAAGCTCATGAGGCCGGCCAACATGATTATTCCGACTCTCTGACCCGCCGCCTCAAATTTTTCAGAAACCGGACTACCTTTTAGCATTTCTATAATGTAGTAGAACAAATGTCCGCCATCTAATACAGGAATCGGCAACAGGTTAAGTATACCTATACTAATACTAATAATCGCCAACGCACCAACAAAGGCTGAAAAGCCAATGGCCGCTGATACACCTGCATATTCAGCAATGGTGACCGGGCCGCTGATATTCTTTAAAGAAGCCTCACCCACCACTAACTTCCATAACAGCTTAAGGGTCAATATGGAGACTTCCCAGGTTTTAACAAATGCCTTGCCGATTGATTCAAAAAGCCCATATTTAACAACTACTTTATGCGCTTCTAACTGTTGATGATCAATATAGGGATATGCACCTATTCGCCCAACGACCCTGCCATCTTGTTTATCTTCCGCAGGCGTAACCTGTGTAATCAAATTCTTATCATTTCTGTTTAGCTCAAACTGTATTGGGACATTCGCACGCGCTTGTATATATTTAACCAATTCAGTCCAGGTGGCTACATTTTGGCCATCGACACTAATGACTTTGTCCCCTTCCATGATGCCCGCTGTTTTCGCCGCACCTGATTTGATTTCCCCAAATCGAGCTTGCAGCTGGTAACGCCAAGGCGTGATACCAATCTTTTCTAACAAGTTACCTTCGGAAAGCAAATGTTTTGTATCTGACAAATCTAACCTGACATTATTGGCAGATGAGTCTTTACTTTCTAAAGTTGCTGTGACCGATCCCGTTTTAAGTGCACTGTTTAGCATTTGAATTGAAGTTTCTTGCCACGTGCTAACTGCCTCACCATCAATATGTGTGAATGTATCTTGCTGTTGAATTTGCGCATTCGCAGCGATGCTCTCTGGTTGAATTTCTCCCACGGTGGGTTTAACACCGTCAACACCTGCAACAAAAGTAATCCAGTATGCAAAAACAGCAAAAATAAAATTAAATATGGGGCCTGCTGACACAATGGCAAAGCGTTTCCAAACATTCTGTTTATTAAATGCACGTGGTAATTCATGTGCCGCCACTTCGCCTTCACGCTCATCTAACATTTTCACATAACCGCCAAGTGGAATGCTGGCCAACACATACTCTGTATTATCAGCACCACCACCAAATCTTGTTAAAAGTGGTTTTCCAAAACCAACAGAAAAACGTAAAACCTTTACACCCAGTTTTTTTGCCACCCAGTAATGCCCAAATTCATGCACGGTGACGATAATTCCAACTGCGACAATAAACGCTAATACATAAGTAACAAATTCCATACTTAATGCCTCATAACAGATTCACGTATAAAGTTTACTGCATGCTCACGCGCTTGCTGATCTTTTTCATAGATAACATCTAACTCATCAACAACAACATGCTCCACATCTTGCAAAGTTGCATCAATTACATTAGCAATATCTGTAAAACGAATTTGTTTGTTTAAAAAAGAATCTACTGCAACTTCATTTGCTGCGTTCAGCACTGTTGTAGCACTTTGTTCAGCATTTAAGGCATCATAAGCTAATCGCAAACAGGGAAAACGATCATGATCAGGTTTGCTAAATTCTAATGCGCCTAGCTCAGTTAAATTCAATCCCTTTACTCCAGATGTTATCCGTTGTGGCCATGCTAAAGCATGCGCAATCGGTACACGCATATCCGGATAAGCCATATGTGCCAAAACCGATCCATCTGGATACGCTACAAGAGAATGCACGATGGACTGAGGATGAATTACAATTTCTACATCTTTGACATTTGCATCAAATAATTTACACGCCTCAATAAGCTCCAAACCTTTATTCATCATTGTTGCAGAATCGACTGATATTTTTTTACCCATTTCCCAATTTGGGTGCGCGCAAGCTTGCTCCGGGGTGATAGATTCAAACTCAGACAATGACTTTTCCAAAAAAGGCCCTCCGGAAGCAGTTAGAATAATTTTATCAATTTCGCAATTTTGCTTCTCTAAAGGTAGACATTGAAAAACAGCATTATGTTCACTGTCTATGGGCAGAATAGTTGAATTGTTTTGTTTTGCCAGCTTCATCAATAAATCGCCAGACATTACCAGTGCTTCTTTATTAGCAAGTAAAATTTGCTTGCCAGCTTGTGCTGCAGCTAAGGTTGCAGGCAAGCCAGCAGCCCCCACAATAGCTGCCATTACACAATCCGTTTCAGCAATTTTAGCCGCAATTTCTAAACCTTTCTTGCCGATTTCTAGATCAGGTTTGTAATCTTTACTGTTTGCAAATTTAGCCATAAACGAGTCAGCTAAAACTTCGTTTGTAACTACTGCAAGCTTTGGCTGAAACTGAATACATTGTTCATATAACAGATCGATATTTTCATTACTTGTTAGTGCTACTACATTGAACATATTTGCATGCCTGGAAATAACATCCAGTGTATTCACGCCAACGGAGCCTGTAGCACCTAATATCGAAACGTTTTTCATTTAATTAACGAACCTAATTTTCATAACAAAACCCAATTAAGCCCCAATAGGTATCCGGGTGCTGCTGCGGTGAGGCTATCAATGCGGTCTAAAATGCCTCCATGCCCAGGTAAAATAGTACCACTATCCTTTGCTCCCGCCTTACGCTTTAACAAGCTTTCGTATAAGTCTCCCACAACCGATATAATTGCTGTCATGGCACATAAAATTATAAAATACAACCACATCGATTGTTGAATAGAAAACAAGTAAACACCAACACATGCAAATACAATTGACGCAATCAAAGCACCAATCACACCCTCTCTAGATTTACCAGGGCTTAATTCAGCAGCCAATTTAATTTTTCCAAAGCGTTTACCAACAAAATAGGCTCCTATATCTGCAATCCAAATCAATGCTAAAAAAAACATCAGCATCACAGCACTATGTTTATGCAATAGAGTAAGCGCTAACCAACATGGAACAAGAACTATAAAGCCAGAGTAAACCAAAACATTCTGCAACCATGATGTTTGTATCCAGCTTGATTGATATAGCACAACTAAAACAATGACAGCTACCCACCACAAACTCGCCAATAACAAAATCATATTAGCCTGCAATGACCCAAGTAAAAACCAAATTGACACCATCATTGCGCCTACCAATGTGACGTAAATTAGTTTTTTTATAAAATGATTTAGACCAATTAGAACTGCCCACTCCCATGCACCAATCAAACTGATCACACCAAAAAGGATCGCTAAATAATCATTTTGCAATTTAAAGACCGCTAAAATAATAGCTGGGCCTAGTATTAATGCAGTAATGACACGTTGCTTCAACATTGACTTAACCAACTATTTGCTCTTGTGTTTGCCCATATCGTCTTTGCCGTGAACGATATGCATCCAATGCTTGACTTAACTCTTTAGGCCCAAAATCTGGCCACAGTGTTTCGCTAAAATATAGCTCGGTATAGGCCAATTGCCATAAAAGGAAATTACTAATGCGTTGTTCGCCACCCGTACGAATAAACAAATCGGCAGCAGGCATTGAACCAGTGGCTAGCTCATTCTCTAAAACATCTTCACTAACATCAGCTAGCAACATAGAACCATTTTGTACCCGCTCGATTAATTTTTTTGTTGCCTGCAAAAGATCCCACTTACCCCCATAATTTACTGCAATATTTAAAAACAGCTTGTCATTATCCTTGGTAAGTTGTTCTGCATTTTGCATTTGCTGGAAAAGCTTTTTAGAAAATGCATTTGATTGACCCAAAAATTTTAGTCGGACACCATTTTCTGCCAAGTTGCTCACCTCATTTTCTAGTGAACGTAAAAATAGGTCCATCAATGCAGACACTTCAGTTTTGGGTCTATTCCAATTTTCACTGCTGAACGCAAACAGTGTTAAGTATTTAATACCAGCTTCTCCACTGGCTTTTATTATTTCCTGGGTGGCTTTCACACCTTCTTTATGACCTGCCGTTCGTGGCAGTTTTCGTTTCTTAGCCCATCTGCCATTGCCATCCATAATGATGGCCAGATGTGTAGGAACCATTTCGTTCGCCATTGCTAAAAATTATTGACGGAAGTGAAAATGAAGGAGACGTGTGGCGACTACACTTCCATTAAATCTTTTTCTTTTTGCACTACGATGGTTTCGATTTCGGCAATAAACTCATCAGTGATTTTTTGAATTTCATCTTGAGCTTGATGATCCTCATCTTCAGAAATTTCTTTTTCTTTGAGCAGCTCTTTAAAATCACTGTTTGCATCGCGTCGAATGTTACGAATTGCAACCCGACCTTTTTCGGCCTCACCTTTGACAACCTTTACCAAGTCTTTTCGTCGTTCCTCTGTCAATGGTGGCATAGCAATGCGAATCACGTTTCCTGCAGTTGTTGGATTGAGCCCTAGATCTGAACTCATTATTGCTTTCTCAATTTCTGGAACCATATTGCCTTCCCAAGGTGTCACTGCAATGGTACGCGCATCTTCTACAGCTACTGTTGCCGCCTGGTTAATGGGCACCTTATTTCCATAATATTCAACCATTACATGATCAAGTAATCGTGCATTCGCACGCCCAGTTCGCAACTTGGAAAGCTCATTATTTAAGGAGTCTATGCTTTTGCGCATACGTTGTTTTGCATCAGATTTAATTTCTTCAATCATCGTTATACTCCTGTCACTTCGGTACCAATGTTTTCACCTTGAATTATTTTTGTAAGATCACCCTCTGAGAATAAATTGAACACACGCAAAGGAATCTTATTATCGCGACAAAGCACTAATGCAGTTGCATCCATTACTGCAAGTTTTTGCTGTATAGCGTCATCATAATTAAGTTTATCGTATCGCTTAGCATTTGGATTTTTATGTGGATCATCATCATAAACCCCATCCACTTTCGTCGCTTTTAACATGATGTCAGCATTAATCTCTGATGCACGTAAACTAGCAGCAGAATCCGTCGTAAAGTATGGATTTCCAGTTCCCGCAGCAAACACAACAATTCGTCCTTTCTCTAAATGCCTTACCGCACGACGTCGAATATAGTCCTCACAAACTTGGTTAATTTTTACTGCAGACATGACACGACAATATAGGCCTAATTTTTCCAATGCATCTTGCAAAGCCAAGCTATTCATTACCGTTGCCAACATTCCCATCTGATCAGCAGTCACACGATCCATGCCAGCCTGAGCAAGGCCTGCACCGCGAAAAATATTCCCACCGCCAATTACAATCGCAACTTGCACTCCAAGTTCACTGACATGTGCAATTTCTTTACCAATCCGCGCGATGATTTCAGGATCAATACCATAATCATACTGGCCCATTAATGCCTCACCACTTAGCTTTAAAAGAACTCGCTTATATTTTGCAGCCATTTACTAAAATTTTTTATGTTACAGATATAAAAAAAGGGGCGATGCCCCTTTTTTTGTTTATGTTTTCATATCATCAATTTGCTTTTGCACTTCATCCGCAAAGTTTTCGGATCTCTTTTCTAAACCCTCGCCAACCTCAAAACGAATAAATTTACTTACAGATGCATTTGTAGTCTTTAAATATTTATCAACACTTAGACTATCGTCTTTAACGAACGCTTGACCGAGTAAAGTATTTTCTTTTAAGAATTTATTCACCTTCCCAGTTACCATTTTTTCAACAATTTCGGGAGGTTTTCCACTTTCAGCTGCCTGTGCCTGAGCAATTTCTCTCTCTTTTTCCAACACATCGGCTGGCACTTCTTTCTCGCTGATACAAATTGGATTAACTGCTGCGATATGCATTGCAACATCACGACCTACTTCATCATTGCCATTATGATCAACTAGCACCCCTATGCGTTTACCATGCGCATAAGTTGAAATTGCATCATCAGACGTGATCTTCTCAAAACGACGCACCTTGATGTTTTCACCAATCTTGGTAACCAATTCAAGTCTTGCTTGCTCAACAGTTTGCCCTGATGACATTGCAGTTTCATTTAATGCTTCAACAGAAGCAATTTCATGCTGCAAAACCATTTCAGCAAGCTGCTTAGAAAAATTTGAAAATTGTTCGTCTTTGGCAACAAAGTCAGTTTCACAATTCACTTCTATAATTGCTGCTTGCTTACCATCGCTTGCAATTGCGATTGTACCTTCAGCCGCAATTCGCCCAGCTTTTTTGTCTGCTTTCGCCTGACCTGACTTACGCATTTGTTCAATTGCAGTTTCCATATCGCCACCACATTCGGTGAGCGCTTTCTTACATTCCATCATGCCTGCGCCAGTTCTTTCGCGCAGCTCTTTTACCATTGTTGCTGTTATTTGCATTTCTTAATCCAAAAATAAATTAGTTATGGGTTAAATATTTAGTCACTTAAAACGGTAGGCAGTGCCTTGGCTTCTTCAATCCATGATTGAATAACACTCTCATCAGGAACACTAGGTGCCAATGATTTCTCATCATTAGTCGCTTGTAATTTTGCATGAACATCTGCTGCATCTGCACTCGCAAGCTCTGAAATATTACTAAAACCACTAACCTCAAGCAGCTCGGCTTCATTGCCCGACACACTAGTTATACGAAAGAAGTCACTCATTTTTACCCAACGATCTAAAGATTTTGCATTTAGCCCAGTTGACTCAGCACATTTTGCACGCGCATCTGCAGTTGCACATTGTTGCAATAAAGCCTCAACCGTAGAAATTCCTGCTTTTGTTAACGTTTCTCCATATTTTGGACCTATACCTTCGATACTAGTAATTTCAGTGCCGGTATCTGCACTTGGTGCAGCAGTTGCAGGTTTAGCAGCAATTTTTGGTGCTTTTTTCTTAACCGTAACCTTTTGCTTCGGCTTCGCTTTTGTCTCGGCCTCTTTTTCGGCAACTTTGCCAGACTCATCGATTTCTACAAAATCATCTTCATTGCCACCTGCCATGACACGTGCACTTTCTTTACCTTCTGCGATCGCATCAGCAATTTGCGATGAGTACAACTTAATTGCACGAATCGCATCATCGTTACCAGGAATAACATAATCCACACCATCCACTTTGCAATTTGTATCTACAACTGCAACCACTGGTATACCTAATTTATTTGCTTCTTTAATTGCAATGGCTTCATAGCCCACATCGATTACGAATAACACATCCGGAAGCGATGACATGTTTTTGATACCGCCTAAACTTCGCTCTAATTTAAATAGCTCGCGTTTTAGCATTAATATTTGCTTTTTATTTAACCGCTCAATACCTTCACCACTTACCATTTGCTCAAGATCATGCAAACGCTGAATTGATTTTTTAACAGTATTGAAATTGGTTAACATTCCACCTAACCAACGATGATTTACATATGGCATTCCACAGCGAATCGCTTCTTCTTGAACTGCTTCACGCGCGGAACGTTTGGTACCCACAAAAAGAATCGTGCCACGGTTACTTGCCATATTGCCCAAAAAGGTCGCAGCATCGAGAAACATAGGCAATGTCTTCTCAAGATTTATAATATGAATTTTATTACGCTCACCGAAAATATAGGGGCTCATTTTCGGGTTCCAATAGCGGGTCTGATGACCAAAATGCACACCAGCTTCTAACATCTGGCGCATAGTGACGCTAGCCATGTTGTATTCTCCTTTGGGTTTTATACTTCCGCATATCCCATATGGAAACTCTTTAAGAGCACCCATCCACATGTGTCGATTATGCGTGTAGATTTAAAGTTATATGCACCATGGCATTTGCCATTAGTGCGGGCGCTTTATAACATGATTGCCGAATTAGAACAATTCCAACTACGTCCACAACCCCACAAAATTGGCCCAATAGCGAATGAGTGTAACGATAAAATCAGCCGAAGAAATCGAGAAAATGCGCACTGCTGGCAAACTTGCCTCTGAAGTGCTTGAAATGATCGAGCCACACGTCCAACCAGGTGTGAGCACAGCAGAATTGGATCAAATTTGCCATGAATACATCGTTAAAGAGCAACAAGCGATTCCTGCACCTCTAAACTATCGTGGGTTTCCCAAATCAATTTGTACTTCGGTTAATCATCAAGTTTGTCATGGTATTCCAGGTGATAGAACATTAAAAAGCGGTGATATCGTCAATATCGACATCACTGTTATTAAAGACGAGTTTCATGGTGATACCAGTAAAATGTTCATGCTAGGTAAGCCGCCCGTGCTAGCACAACGCCTAGTCGATCTAACATACCAAGCTCTTTCCATTGGTATCCAAGAAGTAAAGCCTGGCACTAAACTGGGCGATATAGGCCATAAGATTCAAAGCTTTGTTGAAAAAAATCGTTGCACTGTTGTACGCGAGTATTGTGGACATGGTATTGGTCGAATGTTCCACGAAGACCCACAAGTTTTGCATTATGGGAAACCCAATACCGGCATGGAACTAGAACCTGGCATGACATTCACAATCGAGCCCATGGTAAATGCTGGCAAAAGAAATGTTCGTCTACTTCCTGATGGTTGGACTGTCGTAACTAAGGACCATAGTTTGTCCGCACAATGGGAACACACCATCCTCGTTACTGAACAAGGGCATGAAGTTTTAACCAAACGTAGTGACGAAAATTTTTAGCAACTATTTTTTGCTAAAAATAAACCATAATTCCCATGCTTGATCTCAATATTTTTGAAGAACTCGCTGCTGATGAACCTGTTCTACAGTTCTTAAATCATGATGATGAAGCAATTCCTGATATTTTAAATTTTAAAAAATTTAGAGGTGAACTACTCGATTTACTAAAAGATCGTTTCAAAAGTGACAGCGATATTTACTATTTAATCTCTCTAAATACGTGCATTGTCGATGTGCTATTGAAAAATCTTTGGAGTAGTTTTGATATTCCAGAGAATAGTGCAGCATTTATAGCAATTGGTGGTTATGGTCGTCGCGAGCTATTTCCAGAATCTGATATTGACATCATGATCATGCTGCAAGAAAACATCGATATTACAGTCACCTCAAAGGTAGAAGCCTTTCTCACGTTTCTTTGGGATATCAATTTACCAATCGCACAATCTGTGCGAACCGCAAAAGAATGTGTGGCAGAAGCAAAAAATGATATAACGGTAATGACCAGCTTAATGGAACATTATTTCTTAGCAGGTAATAAATCGTTATATAAACAACTTTTAGAAATTACACAAAATAATAAAATTTGGCCCAGTAAAAAATATTTTAAAGAAAAATCTCTTGAGCTAACCAGCAGGCATAGTAAATACGGAGATACCGCTAATAACTTAGAGCCAAATGTTAAAGAAAACCCGGGTGGTTTGCGAGATACGCATACTCTTCGCTGGCTTACAAATCGCCACTTCAAAACCAATTCATTTGAAGAACTCGTAAAAATTAACTTTCTTACACAAAAAGAATTAGAACGCTTTATAAAGATTTATACCATCATTGCTAAAGTGCGTTTTGCATTACACTTGTATACGGGGCGCGGAGAAGACCGTTTACTATTTGACTTTCAACATGGGGTAGCAACACTTTTAGGCTACCATGAAAAAAATCGCAATCAGCGTGTTGAAGCGTTTATGCAGTCTTTTTATCGTGCCAGTAACCAGCTCGCAACACTGTCTCAAATCATCATTAATCGATTGCAATCACAAATATTTCCTGCTTTATTCAAAAGACGCGCAAAAAAAATTAATGATCGCTTCCAATCTCGAGGCAGCTTACTTGAAACAACTCATGTGGATGTTTTTAATCAACACCCAAGTGCAATATTAGAATTGTTTAATCTTTTGCAAACAGAGAAACATCTAAATGGCCCTAGCCACTCATTAATTCAACAAATTCTAGAAAATTTAGAAATTATTAATCAAGCTTTCAGAGAACATCCAGACAATCGCGACTGGTTCATGAAGATTCTAAACAGTGCAAAAATTAATATACGCGAAATACGTCGCATGGCTCAACTTGGCGTTCTAGGAAAGTATTGGCCGAGCTTTGATGCAGTCACTGGAAGAATGCAGTTTGATTTATTTCATGTTTATACCGTAGAAGAACATACACTTAGTGTATTAAGAAATACTTGCGCATTCAGTGATGCAAATACTGATGGCGAATATGCAACTTACCATGATATCTTCATTCAAACCCCCAAAGCGATTGTGTTGTATCTTGCTGCGTTATTTCATGATATTGCAAAAGGCCGTGGCGGAGATCATTCAGAACTTGGCGAGAAAGAAGCAAGAGACTTTTGTCTGCAGCATGGTCTTGGCACATTTGATTCAAACCTAGTCGCATGGTTGGTTAGAAATCACCTGATCATGTCAGTCACGGCGCAAAATAGTGATATTAGTGACCCAGATGTTATAAATGAGTTTGCAGAACGTGTTGGTAATTTAACCCATCTTAACTATCTTTATCTTCTGACCATTGCGGACATTCGTGGCACAAACCCTAAGCTGTGGAACAGTTGGCGTAGTTCATTACTTGCAGAATTGTATGAAAGTGTTGCACGTGTATTTAGACGCGGCTTGGATTCTCCAATTCGTCGTGAAGAAATCATAAATCAAGTAAAAGATTCAGCACTGCAAAGATTACAAGCCTTGGGTAAAAGTAAAAATGAATGCTTGAGATTCTGGGACGAACTCGATGATGAGTATTTTTTGCGACATTCTGATGAAGAAGTAATGCGCCATACACAAGCGGTGATTAATAATCAAAAAGAAAATAAGGTAATAGTTAACATTCATCAATACAGTGCCAGAGGCGCTACAGAAATTTTTGTGTATTGCGATGATCGAAACCATCTGTTCGCACATATCACATTTGCATTAGTTAAAATTGGCCTTACCATCGCTCATGCAAGAATTATCACATCAAAGAAAGGTCATGCTTTAGATACATTTTTGGTACTTGATAGCAATGGAAAGCCAATCGACGATCAAAAGCAATGCGAAATTGTGGAGGGAAAATTAACCCAAGCGCTTCTCCACCCAGAACAAATTGATAGTAATTTCTCTCAAGGCCTATCCCGAAGAATCAGAGAACTACAAGTGCCTGTTGAAATCTACTTTGACAATATGCAAAACAACCTTCACACGAGCTTAGAAATTAAATCACCTGACTTTTCGGGTCTGCTAGCCTGTGTTGGAAATGCATTTATTGAGTGTAATATTGCTGTACATAATGCAAGAATTTCAAAATTAGGCGAACGTGTGCATAACATTTTCAAAATTAGCACGCTCAGCAATGAACCACTCAATGATGAACAAAAAACCAATCTTGCCGAAACCATTAGGCGTTATCTAGAACAGCCAAAGCAGATTGCACTTGCAGTCTAAGCATTAAATTTATGAACCCTAATTTACAAAATTTACAAAGCTATCCGTTTGAGAAATTAAAATCCCTAACTGCGAATCTCACACCCAATACCTCATTGAATTCTATATCATTCGCTATTGGAGAACCAAAGCACCCAACACCCTATATCATAAAAGAGGCATTAGCTGAAAATTTACTTAAACTTGCAAATTACCCAACCACAAAAGGTTCAGATGAGTTACGCGAAGTATGTGCAAATTGGTTGCGTAAACGGTTTACATTGAATGACAACCTCAGTGGTAGCGACAACCTATTACCGGTCAATGGTACACGAGAGGCTTTGTTTGCATTGGTGCAATGTGTCATTGATCCAATACAAAATCCTGTTGTATTGATTCCTAACCCATTTTACCAAATCTACGAGGGTGCAGCTTTATTAGCTGGTGCCGAGCCCATCTACTATGACTGCTCAATACAAAATGAAGACATACCTGCTCTCTGGGAAATCTCAGAAGATGTTTGGAAACGTTGCCAACTAATTTATATTTGCACACCTGGAAATCCAACTGGCGAGGTGGCGCCACATAAAACATTACAAAAATTAATCGAACGTTCATTAAAGTATGACTTTGTGATCGCCTCTGACGAATGCTATTCAGAAATTTATAACCCAAACTCAAACCCTCCTATGGGCTTACTACACTGCGCGCAAAAATTGGGAAATGATAATTTTAATAATTGTATGGCATTTTATAGCCTATCTAAGCGATCAAATTCTCCTGGGTTACGCTCTGGTTTTGTGGCAGGCGAAAAAAACTTGATCGAGCAGTTTTTTCAGTATCGCACTTACCATGGGTGCGCCATGTCACTGCCTACACAAGCTGCTAGCATTGCTGCATGGTCCGATGAGGAACATGTAGAAACAAACCGTCAACTATATGAACATAAATTCCAGTCAGTTATTGAGATACTAAATCCCGTATTACCCTGTAAAAAACCTGATGCCGGATTTTATTTGTGGCCAGAAATACCCAAAACATCTCAGCTTGATGAAATCGAATTTTGCAAACTTCTATACACCAAAAAAAATGTCCTTTGTCTACCTGGTAGTTACTTAGCCAGAGAGGTAGATGGTTATAACCCGGGCCAAAACCGTGTACGCTTAGCCCTGGTTGCACAGCATGAAGAGTGCGTAGAAGCTGCCCAACGAATCAAAGCATTACTTGAAGAACTATAATATTTAGCATTGCAGGAGAAAACATGTCAGGAAAAGATCATTCACAAGTAAAAAATGTGATCGAAAACGCATTTGAAAATCGAGCGAACATCACCCCTGCAACAACCGATTCTGGAGTTCGTGAAGCCGTTGAAGATACGCTAAACCAAGTCGATATTGGAGAAATACGCGTTGCGGAAAAACAAGGTAGTGACTGGGTAACCAATGAATGGATCAAAAAAGCAGTATTGCTCTCCTTTCGCATGAATGAAAATGAAATCATTGACGCAGGTGTGACTAAGTACTTCGATAAAGTTCCGACAAAATTTTCACGTATGAGTGACGATGAAATTAAAAAACAAGGGGCTCGAATCGTACCGGGCGCAATGGTTAGGCATGGAGCTTACATTGCACCAGATGCAATTTTAATGCCGAGCTATGTGAACATTGGTGCTTATGTCGACTCCGGCACCATGGTAGACACGTGGGTCACGGTAGGTTCTTGTGCACAAATTGGCAAGAACGTTCATTTATCTGGCGGTGTAGGAATTGGTGGAGTTTTAGAACCATTGCAGGCTACACCTACTATCATTGAAGACAATTGTTTCATTGGTGCACGGTCTGAAATTGTAGAAGGCGTGATCGTAGAAGAAGGTGCTGTGGTTTCAATGGGAGTCTACATTGGGAAAAGCACGCGAATTTACAATCGCGAAACGGGTGAAATTACTTATGGCAGAATTCCTGCTGGTTCCGTTGTGGTATCTGGCAACCTCCCTTCTAAAGATGGAAAATACAGCTTGTACTGTGCGGTTATTGTAAAACAAGTCGATGAAAAAACACGCAGTAAAGTTGGTATTAATGAACTCCTACGTGGCATCGATTAAAGATGATCAAGTTGTATGGGATTCCTAACTGCGACACTGTAAAAAAATCACAAAAGTGGCTTGATACTCATAGAATCAAATATGAATTCCATGATTATAAAAAGCATGGCGTTACCAAAAAACAGTTATCCGAATGGTGCAGAAAAATCGAGTGGAACAAACTACTTAACAAACGCAGTCGCACTTGGAAAGAATTGACAGAAAAAGAGCGAGACAATCTCACTAAGACTAAGGCCATAACATTGATGCAACAACATCCAACGCTGATTAAACGACCAGTTGCACAACAAGAAAAAACCATTACCGTTGGTTTTGACGAAAAATTATTTAAAGAAAATTTTAAGTAAACAGTTTTAATATGTCTGAAACTCTTGAACTCACCAAACAACTCATCTCTCAGGCTTCAGTCACACCTGATGACGCGGGTTGTCAAAATATATTGGCAGATTTTTTAAAGCCAGATGGATTTAATGCAGAAACCATGCAGTTTGGTGAAGTTACTAACCTTTGGTTGAAAAAAGGAAATGATAGTCCACTCGTTGTATTTGCCGGACATACAGATGTAGTGCCTACCGGTCCAGAATCAGAATGGGATACGCCCGCATTCATACCCACCATTCGAGATGGAAAGCTTTATGGTCGTGGCGCTGCTGATATGAAATCTAGCATTGCTGCAATGGCAGTAGCATGCAAAAATTTTGTTGTCTCTAACCCTAACCATAAAGGATCGATTGCCTTTTTAATTACCAGCGATGAAGAAGGCCCTGCAGTAAATGGCACGGTAAAAGTTGTTGAGACACTACAAGCACGAAATGAAAAGATAGATATGTGTATTGTTGGCGAACCAAGCAGTAGCAAAACGCTTGGCGATGTAATTAAAAATGGTCGCCGCGGTTCGCTCTCTGCTTGCTTAACTATAATTGGTGTACAAGGCCATGTCGCGTATCCACATTTGGCAAAAAATCCAGTGCATGAATTTGCAGCCGCACTTTCAGAGCTAACATCATTGGAGTGGGATTCAGGGAATGAATATTTCCCGCCTACTACGTTTCAAATTTCAAATATTAATGCAGGCACAGGTGCAAGCAATATCATTCCTGGCAACCTAAAAATTGATTTCAACTTGCGTTTCTCTACAGAAATTACAGCGGATAAAATTAAAGAGAAAATTATTGCAGTATTAGAACAACACAAGCTGGATTACACAATTGACTGGCACCTTTCCGGCAACCCATTTTTTTGCGAACCCGGAACACTTACTCAAGCATGCGAGAAAGCAATTCAAGAGGTTGTTAATATTAAAACCGAACTCTCTACTGGAGGTGGCACATCGGATGGACGTTTTATCGCTCCAACTGGTGCACAAGTTGTAGAACTCGGCCCGGTGAATGAAAGCATCCATAAGGTAAATGAATGCATCAAAGTTGAGTCGTTGGACCAACTTAGCGCGATATACAACAGAGTCTTACAGAAATTGCTTGCATAACGCGTGCAAGTAAATTAAATAAAAGTATATTTAATACTTATTCTGATACATAGTAAGCGCATCAATAACATCGCTTGCGATTGCAAAACGATCTTTTGGTTGTTTAGCTAGCATTTTGTTAATGACAGGTTGCAGTTTTTGATACTCAGCAGGCAACTCAGGTATTGGATCTTTCAAATGTGCAAACTGCACTGTAATCACATCCTTTCGTGTATAAGGTTTTATTCCACTATAGTAAGGCGGTTTGCCCGCTAACATTTCAAACAGCACTGTTCCCAATGAATAGATATCTGAGCTTGGACCAATCGGCTGAGATCGCAATAGATCAGGACACATATACCTCGGTGTAGCATGACTTGATTTAGTTTTGATTTTATTACGATGCTCTAGTTCATCGGCTATACCAAAATCTGAAAGCACAATAGAATCATCATCTCTAAAAAGTATATTTTCTGGTTTGATGTCACGATGAATAATTCCATGCTCATGTGAATAAGCCAATGCTTTTGATATTTGTTTTACAACATTTATTATCCAGTCTAAATCATGCAGTTCTTTTAGATGCCTACGTAAATTACCCCAGGGCATATATTCCATAACGATATAGTGATAGTCATCTACCGCACCAACATGATGAATAGGCACAATATTAGCGTGTGACAAATTTGCATTAATACGCCCTTCTTGTAGAAAGTGGCTAACGCGCGTTTCATCGTCCACAAGGTGCGGATGCATAACTTTTAATGCAACTTGACGACTTACTGAGTTTTGAATTGCCACATAGACTTTTGCTGTCCCTCCACTTCCACATAGCCCAACAACTTGATAGCCAGGTATATGTAAATCAAACGAATCTAACGAAAATGACTGTTCATTTTCAGTCTCGATTTCAAAAGTTAAATCCTGTACTTCAGTCATTTGTGTGCCATAGAGTTAATTTATTCTTTTTATCAGAATGCAACAATGATAAGTAATCTAGGCTATATAACCATTATCTTTACACAACATCAATTATCATGATAACTCAAAATAAATTTGAGAAATCATCTTAAGCAATTACATGATCAATGAGATTTAAAGAATTGATTACCTCAAGAAGTTCGTCTTCAGGATAAGGTTTATTGATCGTAGCGATAATTCCTAATTCTTCTAATTCGCGCCCTTTATTAAGTAAATTTTTTGACGCAACCATAACAATAGGTGTAGATGCCGTTTCTTCATTTGAACGAATATGTGCTGACAACTCGATTCCATTCATTCGCGGCATTTCCATATCAGTCAATATAATTGCTGGACACACATCATTGATTTGCCTCATTGCTTCTACACCATTACTAGCGGTCTTTACCAAGAATCCAAAATCGTGCATTAATTGCGCAAGCGACTGGCGTGAGCTAATTGAATCATCAACTACTAGTGCGAGCGGTCGTGATGTTTCATTTTTTTCTACTGAAACGCTGGAATTACTTTTATTTTCGAGCAATCTTGCATGCTTTAGTAATTCAACAATATCGATTACAGCCGTAATCGTACCGTCTCCTAATATTGTTGTACCTAATAGTCCCGAATCAATTGGTACCAGCTCACTTATTGGTTTGGCTATGATATCGCGAGTATCATGAATTCTATCAATCGTTACTGCATATGTTATACTAGAATTTTCTTTTACTAACAACGCAACATTACTGCTTGATGGCTGATTAAATTGATTCCTTTCTAACATAAAACCGAGATCAAACAGTGGATAACGCTGTTGCATATATTCAAGAAAATATTCACCTGATACAGAAATGACTTTTCCTGCACTTGAAGAAAGTATTTCTTCAACCCCTCTATTAGAAATAGCAATTTTTAAACCACCACATTCCACTAACAATGCATGCAGTGAATTTAAATTCGTAGGTATGGACATTCCTACATTTACACCGTCTCCTTTCTTGCTATCAATAACAATTGTACCTTTCATTTCCTTAATTTTTTCATTCACTGCTGCCAGCCCTACTCCACGACCAGAAAATTGAGAGGCTTTATCTTGTGTAGAAAATCCATGACGTAAAATCATCTGAATTGCATCTTCATCATTAACAAATTCATTTTGACTTAATAAATTTTTTTCGACTGCTTTTACTGTAATGCGCTCATAATCAAGACCATGACCATCATCACGACAAGCAACATGAATCGTGTTTCCTTCCCGATCAAAGCTTAAGTGAATCTCTCCTTGAGCATCCTTTCCTCGCTCTAGTCTTACATCAGGCATCTCAATACCATGTACGACAGCATTGTGCAGAATATGCATGATCGAATCCTCGAGTTGATGGAGAAATTCACTATCAACCAAGGTTTCTGAACCAGAGACTGAAAGCCTCACAGACTTTTTGGAAGATTTACATACCTGTTTAACTGCACGCTGCAAGCGCGGCACTATATTCTCAACAGGAATCATTCGAATACGTAATACAGCGTTTTGGTTCTCTTGAAGCATTCTTATTTGATTAAGAGAGTGCCTTTCAAGAAGATGCAATGTATTCTGAATATGATTAGAAAATTCGAATGTATCTTCTGTAGCCTCTATTAGCTGATTTGCTGAAGACTGCATATCTTCTATTTGATCTGGAACAAGCTTATGAGTATTTTCTTGGAGCCCAATTAAATTATCAATTTCATATGCGCGGGACTTCACTTTTTTATTACTGGAAATGATATTGTAAATAGAGGACTTAAGTGATGACACCAATTCTGCTATCTGCTCACTTGTGATAATCGTATCACCAGTACTATTCAATAAATCATCAACCAATTTTGCAGATACACGAAGCGAGAGGTCGGCAGATGCTTCATTTGCATTTTCCATCGTTGCAGCGGTATCGTTATGCATATCACCATCTTTTTTATGCATATAAGAAGCTGCAGATTCTTCAGTATGAGCTATAAATTCATGCGACTTGATATTATTCGACCACGTCAGAATTTCCTGAAATACTTCTACCGCCTGATTTGGTTTTGCGCCGACCCCCTCAAGGTACTCACTTATCTCAACTAGACATTCAGTTGCATTCTGCAACGCATCATAAAGCAAAACTGACGGCTTCTTTTTAGCTTTCAGCAAAACCTCAAATATATCTTCCAAGCAGTAGGTGATATTGGCAATTCCACTAATGCCTACTGTGTTACCTACACCCTTCAATGTATGCGCGACTTTTTCAGCAATCTCAAGTTGATTAATATAATCAGCACTACGTAAAGACTTAACAGCGATAGACAGTTCTGCAACTTGTTTTGGTAAATTGAGCAATAAATTATCAATGACGTCAGAATCAACATCATCTGAAATTTCTAAACTAACCAACTCAGGTGTAGCAGTTTGTATACATTCATCAGAATCAGTTTGAATTAAAGAATTATCAAATGCGTTCACTATTTGATTTTTTTCTTGCTGATTAATACGGTTAGGGAGGACTTCATGGTCTAGAAGTTTCAACATTTCTTGAACAATGTTCATATCATGAATGTTTTCTAGATAACGCTGAATTTGAACGGGCCAAGTTAAAATTCGAGATTCAATTATTCTTTCAAGCGAAATGTCTTGGTTTTCAATCTGCTCAAAATTATTTTGAATATGCTCAGTTACTCTTTTTACCCCCATTAAGCCAATAATTTCGCTCGTAGAACCTATTTTAGCAACACAATTAATTTGTTCTTCAAGTATTTGTTGTAACTGTTCTAACTTGAAATTGGGCTCAGATAGATCAGAAATCAATTTAATTTGGGTAGTGGAAATTTCAACAAGCTCAGCATAAATCACATCGATCATTTCTTGCTGTTGATCTGAGAGCTTAATTACATCCGCATTCTTATCCTTTTGCTTTGCCATGAGGATTGAATTATCAATTAATTTAATGACTACTTGAGTTATGCAGTTTCCAGTTCTCGTTCTGCATCCTTCGCCTTTGCAGAAGGTCTCAGGTTCACATCTTTTACGGTGGTAACACCAAGATTGATATCACTATTTTGCACATGGTCCATAGGAATATTAACTAACTTATCTTCTTGCTCAACAACTGGTAACTTAAATATACCAACAGTCGTAAGTAACATATTTGAGTACCTAACAAGATTGTTTGTATTCGTATTTTGTTTACGCAAATGCTCATCTGTTTTACGCGTACTCTCTAGAATTCCATTTGCACTTTTCACTAATTGAAGATGCGCATTAGCTTGCGTTTTCGAAATCTTTGCGATTTCATTTACTGCTTGAACGAGCTCTTGCGTAGAACCTTGAGTCTCTCGCATATCTGAACCGGCCTTCTCTGCCAAAGTGGCACCACTTGTAACTTGCGTTATTGCTGTATTCATTGCTGAAACCGCATCTTTTGTTTCAGTGCGAATATTATTGACCAACGACTCAATTTCTGTAGTGGCTTCACTCGCACTTTCTGCCAATCGCTGTACTTCTTCAGCCACAACCGAGTAACCACGACCTTTCTCACCTGATGAAGCCGCATGCATGCTGGCGTTCAAGGCTAGAATATGTGTACGCTCAGCAATACTGTTCATTAATTTCACAATTCCGGTGATTTCCTGTGAACGTTCTCCCAGCCGTTTAATCTTCTTTTCTGTTTGCTTAATTGTATTACGCGTAGTATCAATCCCTGATTTAGAATGCTCAACAGTTTTCAACGCGGTAAACGTATTTTTTAATGCATGCTCCGCCTGCTTATTTACATTTGTAGCATATGATGACATCTTGATAATCTCATTTGAGGACTTATTCAACTCGTTCATAATACTTTCAACTTGTTGCCGCTCTTTTTCTGCAACAGCCATGATGAACTTAGCTTGTCTTTGAACTCGATTAGACTCCACAACTACACGCACTGATATTTCTTTTACATCACTAAGTGCGGTTGCAGTCTCTTTTGTAAGAAAGTTTAACGAATCACCTAATGCACCCGTAACATCTTCATGTACTGGTACTTTAACTGTAAAATCTTTTTTACTAAGTTGTGCCACCGAATTTAACAAAGATATAATTGATTCATTCAACTGGTTATTGTTATCTTCCGAAAGCGAAAGCTGAGTTACCTTTTCATCTAATAACCGATCAAACGCACTGGACAATTCCCCTAACTCATCTTTACGAGCAAGACTTGTTCTTGCCTGTAAATTTCCTTGATTAACTTCATGTATTGTATTGACCAACTTATTGATTGGCTTAGTAATGGTATATCCAAATAAATAAAGTAAAAATGAGACGAGCGATGCAATAGCAATTAAGGAAAGGGCAACCAACCCAACAATTGAGTTCGTTTTACCTTTCTGGGTCGCTTGATTCTGAACAATGCTCAATGCGGATGACTGACCCATTTCATCAAAAATTGGCCCAAGCATAAAATCGAAAAGTTCGGTGTATTCATTCGCATTTCTTTTATTCGCAACAATATCACTTATCACACCTATATAGTTTTGAATGTGGTTATCTATACCTGCTTTATCAAAGCTGGCCTCACCCTCTGTATTTGGAAGCCTTAGTTGGAAAATATTCAGCTGTTGTTTCAGATTTTCAAATGACTCGGTTAAATCGATCGATTGAAGAATATGCTTTTCACTCGCTCTTATTTTTTCCAAACTAGACTGCAAATTATTTGAATTTGTGCCTCTTAACTCACTCTCGATAGATTTCAGTAAAACATTGGCTTTCTTTCTCAAGCCTTCAATATCCGTAAAACCTACAACTTGGTTAAATTTTACAATATCCGCAAAAGAGGATTTATAGTTTTCAACAACGGCAGAGGCTTGCGAGACTAATTCAGACTGATATTCTGCAGGCATCTCTATATCATTAATAATTATATTTTCCGATGTTTTAAACCCCTCAGAGTTACTTAATGCACGAAGCTGCTCCATGTTTTCTTCTAACAAGAACATGAAATTTTCATGCTCAGCCAATGGTGCATTATTATATGTCTGACCGGTAGATGCAGAAATACTGAGAAGAAAATCTTTTTCATAACGCCTTACTTTGAAGTAATTTTTCTGCGCATCACTAACTAATTGACCGTACTTTATGAATAAATTAGACCTTTCGGTGGACTCACGTTCGTTCTTAATAACATCCCAATAAGTTAAACCAATTGCAACAAAACCCAACACCATCGTCATCAATAATATGGTCAGTTTTTTAGTGACTTTAATGTCCAAAATTTTGTTTAAATTAAGCATATGCAATTACCTTACTTAGGATTTATGTGTGGATGTACTTTGCTTTTAAAAACGCAAGAAATGCAGCTAAATCTAAAAGCACACAAATATTTTGTTTACGTCTATATATTTCTTTAATAAAAGGTCTCACTATTTCCGGCAACTTGGATGAATCATCAGTAATATCACTTTTATCAAATTGAATTAATTTTGGTAAAGAAAATAATGGCAAGCCAATCGTATATTTTCCATCTCTTAATATTAGTGTTTTATAGTTCTCAGGCCTTGCGACCGTGATGTCTGGAAAAATGATTTTTTCTAAATCAAACACAGGGATAATTTCACCACGGACATTACATGTTCCGATAACCCAATTTGGTGTTAGCAGCATCGGATAAACTACATTGTCTTCAAGAATCTCTGGAGAATGCTGTTCAGAAATTAATATATTTAAACTGCCAACACTGAATTCGTGAAAATGTAATACAGAGGATTCCTTCTCTGTATCAATAGGTTGTTGATATTCGGCCTCAAGCTTGGCGATTAATTCAGCATGTTTGTCTAGCCATCTACCACGTGTAGATTCATTGCGTGCAATGCTTTTTACTGAATCGATAGATAAATTTATGTTTTTATCCATCAAGCATAATTATTAATTTGTTCAATAATTTCATCTTCAGTATAAGGTTTGCCAATTAAAGCTTTG
>JBCCEI010000023.1:0-22614 GCA_039030355.1 Pseudomonadota bacterium
ATCTCAGCCTGTCAATTAAAATTTAAACGTTTAACTGATTTATCATTAATCAGTGCACCACACTTCACAATCTGATTAAAATAGTGCAAATAAGATTGATCATTATTTTTAACTTTGTTGCTTCTGCAGAAGACATGAAAAGCTATTTGTAAGAAGACCCGCACCCACGCCTAGCATATTAGCTAACCGGACTACCCATCGATAATAAATGATTTTGGTAGGCGAAATTTCTGACCTGGATTGTAAATATGCTTCGCCCTTATCGAGCACATCATGATTTACGTAATGCACTCCAAAACCTTTTCTTACAAACCAAGGTGTGACACCTCGCTGTAATCCACCTGGGGCACCCAAGAGTCGATCTGACCATCTAGGTAGATAATTTACTAACCATCTTCTTGAATGTACTTCCTTGGGCCAAAGCCTGGAACTAGTGCCTGTTACCAATATTTTTCCAGATGGCCTTAATAAACGGTCCAATTCACATTGCACAACCATAAGATGTTCACTATCAACATATTCGAGCACACTATTACAATTAATCAAATCGAAACTGCCATCACAAAAGGGTAACTTGCGTGTATCTGGAACAAAATGAAATTGTATATTGGCAATCTCATATTGCTGGGCATTTAACTTTGCAAGTTTTACAAAGTCAGTACAAACATCTACCGCTGTTACTGTTGCACCCAAACTTGCATATACGATTGAAGATGCACCAACATTTGATCCAAACTCTAGCACTTTTAGACCTGATGGCTTTATTGCGTAAGCGCTAAATATTGAATTTAGACGTTGCCATTCATAATCTACATAACCTCCCACCCACAGGTCAGATGGATCCAGGCCCATCGAGACTGCTTGCTCCTCAAAAGCAGTATGAGCAACTTTAGAAGTAACTTGTGGGCTGTTGGCTTGTAAAGACATGTGTTTTCTAAATATAAACTTGGATTGAGAGTATATGATACCCCCTCAAAGCTAATTAAAGTCTAGCTCACAGTTTATGAATCAATTAAAACCATATAACATGTTAACTAATCTAAAATGATCGTTAATTGTTCCTACTTTCTTCTTCATGACAACGATAGCTATATATTTACTCCTATTTATTCTTGCAAACGCCATATTCCTTTGGGTAGTTCATAGATTAATATCAATAAGAAAAGGGAAATCACAAGCGAATAAAACTATATCATCTTTACTAGCACTGCTAGTTTCCCTAGCACTATGTTTGATTGTTGCCGAAATAGCCTGTCGAATTGTATTTAAAAATGTGACTACAACTGCAAACAATACAGGATATTTTTCTGAACGTTGGAAAGCCAAAAATATTATTACAATAAATAGTCTTGGCTATCGTGAAAAAGAATTTGATCAAGATAACGAATCCAATCAATACAGAATCGCAGTCATAGGCGACTCTTTTGCTTATGGGCAGGGCATAAGCGTAACCAAACGATTTAGTAATATTATTAACTCAAAACTTAGTGACAAGTATCAAAATATTGAAGTGCTAAATTTTAGCAAGCCTGGTGCTGAAACAGTGGATCATATAGAGATGTTAAAACAGCATGTCGTCCCTTCAAAACCAGATTTTGTGCTACTACAATGGTTTGTAAATGACGTAGAAGGTGGCAGCAATATAACCAGACCTAAATACAAGCGTTTGATTCCTTCTTGGGCATTAACTTCAGCATTGAACAAACATTCGGCATTGTATTTCTTGGTGAATAGCGCTTGGGTTAACATACAAACATCATTAGGTTGGGTTGACAGCTATGAGAAACATTTAATTGATCATTTTAAAGATCCAAATACTGAAGCCAGTATAAACTCCTCAAAAGCTATGAATCATTTTATAAATATTTGTAATAAACAATCCATCCCCATGGGTATTGTGTTGTTTCCAGTACTATCTGATTCACTTAAACAAGACTACGCTCTTGGCTTTTTATCTGATCGTGTTCTCGCACAGTGCAAGGAGAACAATATTACTTGTTTAGATCTAAGGGAGAGTTACTCAAATATTGAGCCAGTTTCTAGCTTATGGGTGAATGGATTCGACCATCATCCCGGCCCACTTGCAAACGAAATCGCTGCCGAGAAAATTATCGACAACTATTCAAACACATGGATAAGTTCTAAAAAAGTGTATAAATAAATGGCGCAACAGCAGACCCTTGTGCTAGCACAATGAGCGCACCAAGCAACACAAATGTCACAATAATTGGTGCTAGCCAAAATTTCTTGCGAACTTTCATGAAGGCCCAAAGATCAACTAATAATTCAAACATTAGAATGGTCTCTCAAAATCAGTCGTTTCATTATCTTCCTTAACTACGCGGTATGTTTCTTTATCTAGATCCAACTTTCGCGCCATTGGGTCTTCTTTAAATAAGCGCACCAAAATACCCATGGGAGTCATGATTAAGAAAAATAAAATTCCCAAAATCAATGGAGTAGTTATTTTACCCATAATAAGACCAAATCGCATCCAAATTTTATAGATAGGGTTCAATGTTTTTGGTATTAGCAGCCCCCAAACTATGAACACAATCGCAAAAATCCAGGGCCATCTAGGCCATGCAAGACTAAACAAATATGGAATAAGCAACCCAAACAAAAGACATACAATTACGCTTGTTGTAATTGCAAACTGTCGCAACCCCTTGGCATCTAGTTCTGGTATTACATGTTGCATCGTAATTAGTCTAACTCAAACTCGGTCTTCCATGAATCATCATCATCCCAATTAGGCTGTTCTGTCTTTGCTAATAGATAATTTTCTACTACCAAATAGTCCATTTCGGTGCGCATAAAACAACGATATGCATCTTCAGGCGTGCAAACTATGGGTTCGCCACGGACGTTAAAAGATGTATTAACCAAAACACCACAACCGGTTTTCTGCTCAAAAGCTTTGATCAATGCATGATAACGCGGGTTTGTATCCTGATGCACAGTTTGAACACGCGCAGAATAATCTACATGCGTAATCGCAGGAAGCTCAGAACGTTTTATCTTTAGCTTTTCAATGCCAAATAGATTCTGTTGCTCCTCTGACATATGCGTGCATAACTCATCTTTAACCAATGCAACAATTAGCATATAGGGGCTTTCACTATCCAGCTCAAAATAATCTGAGACTCTCTCACTTAACACAGATGGTGCAAATGGCCTGAATGATTCACGATATTTAATCTTTAAATTCATGATGGACTGCATTTTTTCACTACGAGGGTCACCAATTATTGAACGCCCTCCCAGCGCCCTTGGACCAAACTCCATACGGCCTTGAAACCAGCCAACCACTTTGTCACTAGACAAGATATCTGCAAGTTTCGAATTTAGATCTTGCCATTCTAGTTGTTGGTATTCTGCATTTAACTCATTAAAAGAAGATTCAATCTGTTCTGCACCATAAGTTGGCCCTAGATATGAGCCACGCATGGAATCACTACCATCAACTTGTCGAGGCTTTTCTAAGTATTCATGCCAAATTATTTTTGCTGCACCTAGTGAACCTCCCGCATCACCAGCAGCTGGTTGAATCCAAACTTTATTAAATGGACCTTCTCGCAAGATACGTCCATTGGCTACACAATTTAGTGCAACACCGCCTGCAAGACATAAGTTTTCCACACCCGTTTCTTGATGTATCGATTTAGCAAGTTTTAATACGACATCTTCCGTAACAACTTGTATGGATGCAGCAATATCCATTTCACGTTGTGATAACTCAGTTTCAGGTGTTCGCGGCGGCCCGCTAAATAATTTGTCAAACTTACTATTAGTCATGGTTAAGCCAGTACAATAATTGAAGTAATCCATATTCAACTTAAATGTGCCGTCTTCTTTCAAATCCAATAAATTTTCATAAATTAGATCTACATACTTCGGTTCGCCGTACGGCGCTAATCCCATTAACTTATATTCACCAGAATTGACTTTAAAGCCTGTATAATATGTAAACGCTGAGTACAGTAAACCAAGCGAATGTGGGAAATCTATTTCCCACAATGGCTTGAGAGATTTGCCATCACCAAGCCATGCAGAAGTTGTGGCCCATTCACCAACCCCATCTAAACAAAGCACAACTGCTTTTTCGAATGGACTTGGAAAAAATGCAGAAGAAGCATGCGATTGATGGTGCTCTGCGAATAAAAGGGGTGGCAGCTCTTTAACTTTACATCCAGCGAGCTCTGATAGCTCCCTTCTTAAGGTATTTTTTAAATATAATTTTTCTTTTAGCCATATTGGCATGGCTGCAGCGAATGATTTAATGCCTTTTGGTGCATAACTTAGATAGGTTTCGAGTAAACGATCAAACTTAACTAAGGGTTTATCGTAGAAAACAATATATTCTAAATCATTAAGTTTAATTCCACTCTCACGCAGACAGTATTTAATCGCTTTTGCAGGAAAAGCTGAATCATGTTTTTTTCTGGTAAAACGTTCTTCTTGTGCAGCACTCGTAATTTCACCATCAGACAATAGTGTAGATGCACTATCATGATAATAGGCCGATATTCCAAGGATATGACAAGTCATGGAAAAATATTTTGATTAACTAGATATGGCTGATTTGCAATTATAGAGCAGGTATTACATTGCTAAGCTACAGCTAAATATAACCATAAATGCATAACAAAAAATGTGCTCAATGGCCCAAAATATATCTAAATAAGGCTTTTCATTCACTGGATTACGCCAGATTCAATAATTTTTCGAGAATCAATGAAATGTGGATTTTAAAAGTTACACCTGCAAACTTTAAAAGCGAACCTATTATACCAAATCGAGTAATTTTTAATTAATAGTATCGATTGCATTTTCAATGACCCTTAGACTTGATTTCCAAATACTGGATTTAATGGGATCGCGATATGGGGCAGACCTTAAGTGCGGGTGGCCTGATAAGTCTCGCACATCAAAACAATCTCTATGTTTGTCTAAAAATTTACAAAGCCCATCGAATCTATTTACTACTACTTTGCTAGGTCTAGAATTACTTTTATCTAATAATTCTGATCCATGGGCTAATATAGTAACAGCCTCTCTTTCTTCTTCTAACGCCTTCCAAAGAACATGTTCTATTTCTGTTTGAGAACTTGCACATAATTGCAAGTGTCTTAAGTGGTATGGACGATCATAATACACTGTCATTGGTAGTTCACACACTTCTTGGAAAATTGTGGGCTCACTTAACACTTTATCTTTCGCTAAACCACTATCCAAACCCATCATGGTTGCGTTGTAACTACTATCAATAAATATTTCATTTGTCTTGAGCGCTGTTAGCGTATCTATATTAAAACCAAAATTACCGGCTCTGAAACCATTAATCTGTTCTACATTAGCTTTGTTCAATAATGATTTCCCTAATCTTATTAATTTAGTTTGATTTTCGAGATTAAAATAGCGCAGATGTTGTAATTTTTTCGAGACATGTGGTAAGAGCGGATTACTAATCTCATCAACCCATTCCGTATGCATATGTAATTCGATAGATTGATTAGCTTGATTAATTAACTCTGTTATTCTTAATAAGTACTCAAAATTGAAACGCAATGAGAATAACGGTTCTACAAAAAATACCCCAGCTAAACCATAATCATTTAACGTATTTAATAAATACGGGAGCCCATAATCACCTTTATTAGTTGAACCAAAAATAAATTTTTGAAAGGCTTCATCGATCTGTTGATCTAAATTATTCCAACTCTCGCACCATACTTCTACATCTACTGTGAAAAAAACTTTTACCATTAAGTCAATTTAATTTAACTAATTATCTCAAATTATTGTAACTAGCTAGACTTAAACTCTTTTAAATAATTACTAAAAGAAGGACCTATTGCTTTGTGCTTTAAAGCAAATTCAACGCTCGCTTCTAAATACCCAAGCTTGCTTCCACAGTCGTAGCGCTTACCTTCGAATTTATACGCTAGTATTTTTTCAGACTGAGCTTGCTTTGCTAAGGCGTCAGTAAGCTGTATCTCGCCACCCGCCCCGGTATCCGTTTTATTTAGTATCTCGAATATTGAAGCTTCTAATATATACCGACCAACAACAGCAACATTTGATGGTGCATCTTCTGGATCCGGTTTTTCAACGAAATTTTCCACAGCCCAAAGACATTCAGAAATTTTATTTCCAGCTACGACACCATAACTTTTTACTTCTTCTTTTTTAACTTCTTGTACACCCACTAAACCGCAATGATTTTCATCGTAGATATTTACCATCTGCGACATGCATCCGCTGTCATCATCATCAATTAGGTCATCAGCAAGAATCACCGCAAATGGCTCATTCCCCACAACGGGCTCTGCGCATAGAACGGCATGGCCTAGACCTAATGGTTCTGATTGTCTTATGTATATACAATTTACATAAGACGGTAATATATTTTGCACGATTGCAAGCATTGTTTCTTTGCCATCAGCTTGTAGTTCGCTTTCTAACTCATACGCCGTATCAAAATGATCCTCTATAGAACGCTTATGACGTCCAGTTATAAATATTAATGTATCAATGCCTGCTGCAACTGCTTCTTCTGCAGCATATTGAATAAGTGGCTTATCCACCACTGGTAGCATTTCTTTTGGACTGGCTTTTGTTGCAGGCAGAAAACGCGTTCCCATCCCAGCTACTGGGAAAACAGCTTTGCGGATTATTGTCATATTACTTAGAAATGTATTGAATTAGATTTGTGAGTCACCAATATTCACGAATGTGGCAAAAAACTTCAAGGAATATTTGCAAATAGTTAATTAGATAGTTTTGATCTATAAATTAGAATTAATTTCTAACAATGATATTTTGTATATTTTTTTCCAATGTCTTTGGCCCAATGCCCTTTACATTCACCAGCTCTTCTGGCGAGTAGAACGGCCCATTCGCTTCACGATATTCAATTATCGCCTTAGCTTTTTTCGGCCCTACACCAACTAAGCTTTCCGAAAGTTCTTCGACATCCGCTTCATTGATATTAACTGCTTCCGCAAAGATGACTGATGAGAATAAAAGCAATAATGATATAAAAAATAAGCGCAACATAAAGACCACCCAACAATGTCTTTTGTAGCAGCCAGATATCTACCGCCGCTACATTAATTTATATTCTTAATAATAATCTATCTACTTTAATTTGATATTACAAATACGAATAATGAAAAGTTATTTCATTAATCACTAGAATTCCAATCAGCAATGTACTGATTTATAACCTTTGAAGGGTCATCAGCTTGCGTGATGGGCCGCCCGACAACAATGTAATTTGAACCCATTTCACGCGCAATCTGTGGACTTGCAATTCGACTTTGGTCGTGACTAGCCTCATTTTGCATACGTATTCCCGGAGTAACCAACATCGGCCCTATACCCCATTGTCCACGTATAGCTTCAACTTCTTGTACAGAACAGACCATTCCATCCATATCGCTTTGCATCGCGATTTCGGCAAGCGTCATCACGGCTTCATTAGATGAAGAATTTATACCAACACTGGACAACTGCCTCTCATCCATCGAAGTCAGAATTGTCACGGCAACTAGTTTTGTTGCTTGCTCAGACTTTGGCATGACCTCTCGTGCGGCCTGAAGCATATTTTGTCCACCTAAAGCATGTAGTGTCATCATCCACACTCCCAATGATGATGCCGAGTTACATGCAGATGCCACGGTATTTGGAATATCATGTAGCTTTAGGTCTAAAAATACTTGGTGACCTGCTGCAGATAATTGCTCGATAAATTTTGGACCTTCCGCAATAAAAAGCTGCAAACCGACTTTTAACTTACAAGATTGCCCATGAATACGTTGCAAAAAGTTATTGGCTTGTTTTGCATTTGGGTAGTCCAAGGCAACAATGATTGGATTCATTTCAGACATATAATAATTAGTCGCCCACGATTAATTGATACTAGGCATAATCGGTACTACCGTTCCCCAACTATGACAGCTAGGACATTGCCAATATAACAGCTTGCCATGAAAACCACATTGCTTACATTGATGTGTACTACGAATACTAATAAATTGCTCGACACTTTGTTGAATATTTGACAATCCCTGCTCACTTATAGATTCATTTTCAGCACTCTTGCTTTTAAGAAAACCATTAATTTCAAGTAAAGATAGGTTCGCTTTTTTTAATAACCAATCTAAAATTAACTTCTTTTCATCATCATGATCATTCAGACTCTCAAGTAAATTACTTAAAGTAATACCACTAAGATTACCGTCTTTCACACTGCTTAAAAACTGCTTGAATCCATCATGATCATTCTGTTGGATAAAGGCCTCACGCAAATTCATGAAGACCTCTGGTAGATATTCCGGAGTTTGTTTTGCAACCGCAATGTAAAATTTAATCGCTGAGCGATAGTTCTCATCATGCATTGCGATATGCCCCAATAATACGTTTGCACGCGCACATTTTTTATCATGAGATAAAGCTTTTTTAGCTAGCTGTTTTGCCTGCTTTTTGGGTTCGTTATCGCTACCACCAACATGCTTAAATGCAATCTCACTTAGCTCACAATAATAGTGGGCAGTGATGTGATTCATTTTTTTACCCTTAAGTTTTTCTACTTTCTTTGCCGTTTCGATAGCAAGGTTCCATTCTTTTTCTTGCTCATACAGACCTAATAATAATGGATATGCCTCTAGCGCCTGCAAGCCAATCTCAATCACGTCTTTGAGTAAAGATTCAGCACGATCCAATAATCCGGCCTTAAGGTAATCTTTTGCAAGTTCAAGCAATGCTGTTGATTTATCTATTGCTTCTATCGTTGGTCTAGCTATTAAATTTTGATGAATACGGATTGCCCTATCAACTTCACCTCTGCGACGAAACATATTGCCCAGTACCAGATGGGTCTCAATGGTTTCCGTATCTACATCGACTAGATCAATAAAAACCTCAAGCGCTTTATCGGGTTGCTCGTTTAATAAATAGTTTAAGCCTTTGAGGTATTCTCCGGGTATTTTGGGCTTGGCACGTCGTTTATAAAATATTTGTGCCAATAACCAACCAGCGACTCCTGCCGAAAGCAGCAGCAACCAGTATATTTCTGGCATTAATGAGAACTCTTAATTGGAAGTTGGCGAAGATTTGCTACTTCCTCTTCAGCAAGGGCAACTTTCTTAGCTAGCATACGCGCCTTATTTTTATTTTTAAAAATCAGAGTCGCGCTGAATAGTACACCAATCACTGCACCTAAAATAAAGCACAGCAACAATGTTAAACCAAGAGGCACATCCATTCTAATCATGACCAGGTTCAATGGAACCAAATCAAGATTTTCTAAGGTAAAAATGAAAAATATAAGCGTAACGGTGATAAAAAAGATAAACAGTAGAAAACGCACCATTTAAAAAACACTACCCTCAAATGACGATAAGGAAAAAGCTCACTCACCCGTCAGACTACGGTTCACACGTTCGCGTAATTCTTTACCTGGCTTGAAGTGAGGAACATGCTTACCAGGTAATGAGACTGCATCACCTGTTTTTGGATTACGCCCGATACGTGGTGGGCGAAAATGTAGGGAGAAACTTCCAAACCCACGTATTTCAATTCGATCACCTTGCGACAATGACGTGCTCATTTGTTCAATGATGCTTTTTATTGATAACTCAATATCTTTATGTGCTAAATGATTTTGCTTTAAAGATATTTTTTCAATCAGCTCCGATTTGGTAATCATGTTTTTATCATCAATCGCAGTCATGAGTTACTCCTATAGTTTGGAACTATTATTTAGTTTTAATTTTTATCTTCTATAGATTCTTTTAAAATATCGCCAAGGTTAACTGAAGCGGATTCATTACTGCTGTATTCCTGCATAGCTTCAGACTCCTCTTCATAATCTTTTGCTTTGATGGATAAATTTATGGTTCTAGATTTTTTATCTACGCCAATAAATTTAGCCTCAACCTGATCACCTTCTTTCAATACCGTTCGTGCGTCTTCTACACGATCTCGGGCAATCTCTGAAGCTTTAAGTATACCTTCAACACCCTCAGCAAGCACGATTGTTGCTGCTTTTGCATCCACTTCACTAACTTTACCTGTCACGATACTGCCTTTTGGGTGCTCAGCGAAAAAGCCAGAGAATGGGTCTTTTTCCATTTGCTTAACACCAAGTGAAATTCGCTCACGCTCAGCGTCAACAGATAGCACCATAGTGCGTAACTCATCACCCTTCTTATAATTGTGCACAGCTTCTTCGCCCGCATCATTCCAAGAAAGGTCAGAAAGATGCACCAAACCATCAATACCACCATCAAGGCCAACAAAAATTCCAAAATCTGTAATCGATTTAATCGTGCCAATTACTTCACTACCCTTATCATGGCTGCTTGCAAAATCATCCCAAGGATTAGCCTTACACTGCTTCATACCTAATGAAATTCTGCGACGTTCCTCGTCGATATCCAAAATCATGACTTCAACCTCATCACCCAAAGATACGATCTTCGCGGGATTTACATTCTTATTGGTCCAATCCATTTCAGAGACATGCACCAAACCTTCGATACCTTCTTCAATCTCCACGAAACAACCATAATCTGCAATATTGGTTACCTTGCCAAAGATACGAGTACCTTCCGGATAACGGCGATTTATGTCACGCCATGGATCATCATCCAACTGCTTTAACCCAAGTGATACGCGAGTCTTCTCTTTATCAAATTTAAGAACACGTACTTCAATTTCATCACCGATAGCAACAATTTCTGATGGGTGTTTAACACGCTTCCAGGCCATATCTGTGATGTGTAGTAAGCCATCTACACCACCCAAATCTAGGAACGCACCATAGTCGGTTAAGTTCTTAACGATACCTTTAACTACTGCACCTTCTTTGAGCGCTTCAATGAGCTCTTCACGCTCAGCACTGTATTCTGATTCCACAACAGCACGACGCGAAACCACAACATTGTTGCGTTTAAGATCGATTTTAATAACTTTGAATTCAAGCTCTTTGCCTTCAAGGTAAGAAGTATCACGAACCGGGCGTACATCAACTAACGAACCGGGTAAGAAAGCACGTAAATCACCCAACTCAACCGTAAACCCACCCTTTACTTTGCCTGTAATGGTTCCAGTAACTGTTTCACCTGATTCATGTACCGTTTCTAATTCTGTCCACGCTTTTGCTCGGCGCGCTTTTTCACGTGAAAGTTTTGTTTCTCCATAGCCGTCTTCCAGCATGTCCAGGGCAACTTCAACAGTGTCACCCACTTCAACTTCAAGCACTCCATCAGTAACTTTGAATTGATCAATTGGAATGATGCCTTCAGATTTCAATCCGGCATAGACAATTACGGCATCTTTATTGATATCAACGACGGTTCCGTTGATGATGGTACCCACTTGGGTATTGAGATTGGAAACGCTCTCTTCAAAGAGCTCGGCAAAACTTTCAGTCATAGTAATGTTAAAACAATTCCTATTATTTACAGGGATCGGTTATTGCCGGCCACACACTTGTTCCGTAATTCGATTTACGACTTGTTCAACCGATAAAGTTGTCGAGTCAACAAGCAAAGCGTCTGTGGCTGGACGTAATGGAGAGACTTTGCGATCTTGATCCCTAGAATCTCGCGTCTCTATGTCTTTCAAAAGGGAGCCAAGGCTAGCACTAATGCCTTGTTTCTTCAACTGTTTTTGCCTTCTAAGCGCACGCTCATTAGGGCTAGCCGTAAGGAAAAATTTGTATTCCGCATCCGGGAAAACCACCGTGCCCATATCTCTTCCCTCGGCAACGAGACCTGGAAATTTACGAAATGAGCGTTGCTTGTTCATCAAGGCTTGTCGTAGTTCAGGTTGAGCTGCGACTATGGAGGCCCTCGCCGCGCATTCTTCAGTCCGCAAGGCCTCAGAGACCTCACTTTCATTTAAGAAAACTGGCACATTCTCTGTTGTTAAATTGCTTGAATCTTGTGCATCAAATCCGAAGCTAACTTCCATCTGCTGACATAAATCTACCAATGCTTCGCCATTCTGAGGGTCGATATTTTGCCGTTGACTAAGTAAGGCCAGAATTCGATATAACGCACCACTATCGAGGTAGTGGTAATGCAAATCACTTGCAAGCTGTCTTGCGATTGTGCCTTTACCTGACCCAGCAGGGCCATCGATAGTAATCACAGGAGCTGCACTATCTTGCATAAATTTAAACTGATATAGCCTTAATGTTGAGTAACTTTCAATCCCAAGCTTGCAGCAGTTTCAACAAAGTTTGGGAAAGAGGTGGCAACGTTTGAAACATCACGAATTAAAATAGCGGCTTGTGCTCTTATCGATGCCACGGAAAATGCCATTGCCACTCGATGGTCTCCATGGCTATCGATTTCACCTCCTTGAAATGTACCGCCCTCTATTTCGATACCATCTGGTTTTTCAATTACATTTACACCAAGTGTTTTTAACCCACTTGCCATGGTTGCAATTCGATCAGATTCTTTGATACGCAACTCATTTGCACCACTGAGTTTTGTCACACCTCTCGCACAAGCAGCAGCAATAAATAAAACTGGAAACTCATCAATAGTATTTGCAATTAAAGATTGTGGAAATTCAATTGCATGCAATTCACTACTATGCACAACGATATCAGCAACGGGTTCCTTACCAAATTTTTGTTTATTTTTAATTTCAATATTTCCACCCATGCTGCGTAATATTGCAATCACACCTTCTCGAGTGGGATTAACACCTACATTGCTAATTGTAAGTGATGCATTTTTTGATATAAGCGCAGCCACAATAAAAAAGGCGGCAGATGAAATATCCCCTGGTACTTGAATTGAGCTTGCCAATAAATCTTGGCCTCCTTGAATACAAACACTGCTATTTTCAATAACAACAGGATAGGAAAAAGTTTGCAACATTCTTTCTGTGTGATCGCGTGTAGGTGTACTTTCAATGACACAGGTTTTACCTTCAGCATATAAGCCTGCTAACAAAACACAAGATTTTACTTGCGCACTTGGCACAGGCAAAACATACTGAATACTTGAAAGATTATTAACCGCTTGAATCAATAAAGGGGGAGTATCGTTTCTTTCACTGACAATATTCGCTCCCATTTCATGCAGCGGCTTTTGAATTCTTTGCATGGGCCGCTTAGAAAGCGATTGATCTCCAATTAAAGAAGATGAAAATTGCTGCCCACTTAAAATTCCTGCCATCAATCGCATAGCCGTACCTGAGTTACCCATATCAAGCGCGTTATTTGGCTCTTGCAAACCTCTTAGACCTACACCTTGAATGCGAACATTATTTGCATCCACTCGATCGATTTGTACACCTAAATCCTGAAAGGCTTTTAGGGTTGCTTCACAATCCGTAGATGGTAAAAATCCATTGACTTGGCTCTCCCCCTTGGCCAACGAAGAAAGCATCACAGCGCGATGAGAAATTGATTTATCCCCCGGCACAGTGGTTTCACCTAAACAAAACGCACGTGGCTCTAAACGGAAAGATTCAACAGTCATCAAGATTTTAGGTTTTCATTGCGTGATTTACGGGATTTGGAAAACGACTCATAGATTGCTTGTTTGTCTTGTTTTTCAATTTTGCTTTTTAATTCATTCAGATTTTTTGTAAAACCTTCAATTGATTTAATAATTTCATTTTTATTTTCAATGCAGATATCCGACCACATGGTAGGGTCACTTGATGCAATTCTTGTGAAGTCATAAAACCCGCCTGCCGCATAGTTAAAAATACAAGCAGCATCATCACGATTGGCCAAATAGCTCACCAAACTGTATGCGACCATGTGCGGCAAATGACTCGTCGCAGATAAAATTGCATCATGTTTCTCGGCTGACATTACATCTACATGCGCACCCACGTTTTGCCACATTGACTGAATCGCTGACAATGCAGCTTCTGCCGTATTTTCAGTGGGGGTAAGGATTACTTTGCGATCTTTGTACAATGATGCAATAGCATGCTCAAAACCACTTTGTTCACTCCCTGCAATGGGATGTCCCGGCACAAAATTTTCAGGCAATGCACCAAACACTTCACGTGCAGCACCAATCACACTGGCTTTACTGCTACCCACATCTGTAACAAACGTTTTCGGTTTTAACGTTGGCTTGATTAACTCAAAGCACTGCTGAATATTGCTTACAGGCACTCCTATAACTATGACATCAGAATCAGAAACATCCATTTTCACTAAAAGCTGAAATTCATCAATGACTCCCGCTTTTTTTGCAGCCGATAACCGGGCTTCATCTCTTCCCACCCCAACTATATTTTTTGCAAGCTTTTGTTGCTTTAAATCTTTAGCAAGCGAGGCATTTATTAGGCCAACGCCAATCAGATATACATTATTGAACATTTGTTAATTTTGTTAAGATCGATGCACTTACAAAGCTGCACGAGGATAAGAACCCAAAACTTTTAACAGGTCTGCGTCCGCTTTTAATTCGGCTATGCAATTATGAATTGTGTCGTTTTTCAAATGCCCTTCAAGATCCAAAAAGAAAACGTATTCCCAATTTACACAATGAGATGGCCGTGACTCGATACGCGTCATGCTGACATTATTTTTCGCTAATGGCTGAAGCAAATTATAAAGTGCACCTGGCTTATTACGAGCAGATATTAATATTGTTGTTTTATCATCGCCGGTTGGCTCAACTTCCTGCTTACCAATTATCAAAAACCGTGTCGTGTTATCAGGCGAGTCTTCAATTTTTTTATTCTGAACCTTTAAATTATAAACAGAAGCTGCCGTTTCACTCGCAATAGCAGCAGCATTTTTATCATCTGCTGCGCGTTTAGCTGCATCTGCATTACTACTAACCGGCACTCGCTTAACACCAGGTAAGTGTGTTTCTAACCATTTTTTGCATTGTGCAAGTGATTGTTGATGTGAAAATAAAACTTGTACCTCACCTAAATTATCAACATTACTTAACAAGTGTTGGTGCACGCGCATCTCAACTTCACCAACTATACTTAGTGTAGACTCTAAAAACATATCAAGGGTGCTATTCACAATCCCTTGAGTTGAATTTTCAATTGGCACTACACCATAGTGCGCATTATCTGATTCAACCTCACGGAAAACATCATCAATACTTGTTGTAGCTAATGTTTGAATTGATCGGCCAAAATGTTTATATGCCGCTTCTTCTGTAAAGGTCCCTGAAGGCCCAAGAAATGCCACTTGGAGTTTTTGCTCCAATGCTAAACAAGCCGACATCACCTCACGAATGAGTCTTGCCATCTCTTCATCAGATAATGGCCCTTGGTTATGCTCCAGTATTCGTTTCAGAACAGTCGCTTCACGATCAGGCCGGTAATATCTGCTCCCTTCTCCAGACTCTGCTTTAACCTGCGCTACTTGCTGAGCTAATTTGGCGCGACTACTGATGAGCTCAAGTAGTCGTCTGTCTACCTCATCAATTTGCTGCCTTAAACTCTGTAGACTATTTTTATCAGTTGTCATTGTTTAATTATAAAGTTGTAGCGTATCTATACGTTAACTCCTTTATATCAAGCATACAAAGCATATTTAATTCATTAGCCGATAAATCTTACACATCGCTCTAAAATATGACCTATCTTCAATTGATATATAGGACACAATGCCATCACTTGTAACTCTATAACAATTAAGCATGCTCTAAACACATCCAAAACCCAAGCCAAGACAGCTCCTCATGATCAATACCACGGAATTTATGTGCTACTTTAGGCAAAACGATATCTAGATTCTCTTTTTTAACAAATCCCGTAGCCTTTAATTTTATAATATTAAGATTTGAGCTTTCTGCTAGTTCTTTATACTTATTAAGACGCCATCTGTTTGGAAAGCCTTTATGGCTATACATCAACTGATAAATACAATTTGGCCAAGTAAGAAAATCATATTCTTTATACCGATCAAGACCGTGGCTCCTCAAATCGACCTGATGTACAGATACACCATCTGGCTTTAAACAAGATTTAATATTCAACATTGTTTGCTCTAAATTAATCACATGCTCCAAAACAGAGCGAGAAATTATTATGTCAAATTTATTATTTTCATCAGAGAGGCCTATTTTTGTTACCGCATAATTAATTTCACTTTCATTAAATCCATTTTTTATATCTCCCTCTATCTTAAACGCTCTCATCGCTCTCTGCTTTGGCTTTCCATCAAGTGATTCAATTATATGTTTATATACATCGATATTTTTATTTGACATTCTTGTCAGAGGAAATTGATCAACACAATGAACTTTTTCAGCACCATGCGCATAAAACAATAATGCAGTACCCAGAATATCTCCCGGACCATATTCTAATATTTCTTTACCTTTTAAATAATGCTCTAGATCATCATGAGGCAATTCAAGATATTCACAATAATCATTAAAACACTCTAAATGATAATTCGCCACATCATGTGCGTCACCATCATCACTAGCCCTTCCTGTGTCCTTCGTGAGTTTCACATAAATGCCAGGGGCAAACCTAGCTAAAAAATTAGACGAAAATGCTTTTAAAAAAAACATAGCATCTTTTAAAGAACCTTCTGTATACATATTTCTATTCTCCAGCAAAAAAATATTGATGGATTTTTGCTTAACCTTCTACTTCTATTTTCATAAACCTAGCAACACTATAAAATTTAATATTTCCATAATGTTTAGAAATTTATCTTTGATTTCATTTTTGAGAACTTATACATAACTCAAATATTAGATATTAGGTAAAATATGCATTAATGTAGATTAAAACAACCGACTTACTATCTGCAATATTTAAGTTCTATAGGCGCGTAGCTCAGTGGTAGAGCACTGTTATTACTTAGCAGATGTCGAAGGTTCAATTCCTCTCCGCGCCTACCAAACCAAAAAAGCCCACTTATCAGTGGGCTTTTTTGGTTAATTCAACAATTTTGAAATATTAAGACTTTAATAGCGTGCTGATAATTTTTTATAGTACTCAAATAAACCTACACCAAGCAAACTCATTAGTAGTAGTAAAATTACGTTAGGTTCAGGGAGTTTAACGACTTTGCCATACAAATCAGCACCAAGCCACTTTTTACCCTGTCCTTGCAATCCAGACCAAGTTAACTTTCCCGAATCAAATTTTCCCCCACCCCAAACTTTTAAATGCGATGAAGTAACAATATTGTTGTATCGATATGGATTAATATTATCTACGGTGCTGTCAGCAAAATATGTAAACTTTCCTGAATAATTCCAGAGCCCACCTTTTTTAGGGTTAAATCCAAAAATATTCGCATCTAACTCACCCGATCCATCTCTATTAAAATACCCGTCGGTTATGGCCAGCTTTCCCCATGTGCCAAAAAGATTGCCTGATAAGTATGAAAGACTTCCATAAGTTTCGTTATATTCTCCATATATCGAGCCTACTAGATTCGTGATACTTGTGTGCCCATGTACCTGGCTATAACCACTGTTCCAAGGACTATAAATATCTACCTTTACAGAATACGCAGACGCACTTATTGGCAGTAATAGTACTGCTAATATCACTAAAATTTTTGTCTTCCTCATTACTCTAAGCTCTCCCTGTTAGTATGAGTTTGATCATCGCACAGACATTAAAAGCAAAAAACCATTTAAATTATAAATTTTAAAATATGTGAAACCACTCACACGATATTCTAAAAAATAGACCTCGGTTTAATGGCTTATATTTAGAATAGATGACCCTATATTTACTTAGGTATTTAATTTGTCTAATCGCTATTATTCCCAAATAGTCTTTTTTCAAGGCTGTTTACTACTCGATTTGCTGTTTGCCCATCCCAGTATTTTGGTTTTTGAATTTGATTTCTTTGACTAGACTTCAGCAAAGACTTTTCCACAGTTGTGAATAAATTTTCTGGTTCAACAAGTATGTTTGTGCCCTGTTTGATAGTGATAGGTCGCTCAGTATTTTTTCGCAAGGTAACGCATGGGATATCGAGGTACGTTGTTTCTTCTTGAATTCCTCCTGAGTCCGTTATTACTATTTGAGAAGAACAAACAAGATTCATAAATTCTATATAACCCAGTGGCTCACATAATTTTATATTACTATTGTTACTTAACTCATCGTACAATCTAAAATCTTTAAGTTTTTGTTTTGTACGTGGATGAATTGGAAAAACCAGCGAAACAAGAGTTGAAACTAAGTTAATTTCTTGAATTATTTTGGCAAAGCGAGATTGCTCATCTACATTTGAAGGCCTATGTAAAGTTAGAACCGCAAAACTTTTATCTTGCAAATAATGATCTTGCACACTAGTTGCTGATTTGATTCGATCGCGTTGTAATTCAAATGAATCTATCATGATATTGCCAACGAGCTCAATTTTATTAGCTTCAATTCCCTCTTGTTTTAAATTTTCATTACCGTCAATTGATGGCGTCCATAGCAAATCACTAAGCTGATCTGTGACAATACGATTAATTTCTTCTGGCATTTGTCGGTCTCTGCTGCGTAATCCTGCTTCCAAATGAGCAACTTTTATATGCAATTTTGCTGCAACTAAGGAGCACGCAATCGTTGAATTTACATCTCCAACGACAATTACCCATTCTGGCTTATCATTTGCACAAAGTTTTTCATATTCAATCATTACCTGTGCGGTTTGTTGTGCGTGTGTACCGCTTCCAACATTCAAGTTGAAATCAGGTGCTGGTATCTTAAGATCTTGAAAAAACGAATCAGACATATTTGCGTCATAATGTTGCCCCGTATGCACAAGCTTGACATCAGCCCAATCTCGTTTGATTAGTGCATGATACAAAGGCGCAATTTTCATAAAGTTTGGACGAGCACCTGCAATTAAATGAATATTCTTTTTCATCAAAATGTAATTTGGATTTTGTATGTTTAAGTTTTTAAAATAATTGTTTTTTCTAACTAAACATTTATTTAGTTAAAAATGAAAGGTGCAAGTGTATTGATACAATTGTCAAAATGATGAGAATAAAGTCTGTATTTATGCCTAAAATTGCATTATTTGTAATTAAGCTAGAATCAAACCTGAACTTCACTATGGTTAGCAATAGAATTTATCGTATTAACAAATAAATTCATGGTTAATTAATAAGTTACCAAGCATCCTCTAATAAAGACCGTTCATCGTCGTTTTTTGCATGGTATACATATATTAGGGTATTTTGCGAACTGCATCACACAATAATAAGATTGCAGCGATTTTTAACCAACCAAAATGAGCCTCAAATTCAAGTGATTAACTCATTCAACGTAAATGGCTCGTCATGCATTCGTTTTTTCATTATAAACATAACGTTATTCATCCTGGCCGCATGTGGAGGTGGCGGAGGTAGTAGCGACGAGCAACAAAATAATACTAATCTCAGCCCTAGCATTAGTTTATTTGAGGCAAATCAAGTCAATGTCAATGTTGGTCAAGTAATAGATTTGTCATGGGATAGTGTAGATGCTGATTTTTGTGAAGCTAGCAATGGCTGGACTGGAACTAAACAAACTTCTGGAACAGAGTCTATAACGATCAATCAATCCGATACTTTTTCGTTAATTTGCATGGATACAAATGGAAATCCATCATTGCCTGCAAATGTGAGTGTTACCGTGAATAATGTAACTCCTGCTCCGACTTTAATATTTGTCGCAAATCCTGATAGCATTTTATTTAATGGCTCTTCGACGCTTGCATGGAATACAACAAATGCGACGAGTTGCATTGCTTCGGGCGATTGGACTGGCTTGAAACCTGCAGGTCCGCAAAATAGTGAGACGGTAGGCCCATTACAGCAATCTCGCACATACACCTTAGTCTGCTCTGGGCCTGGCGGCACATCCCCCACAAGAACAGCTACAGTTCAAGTGGCTGCTCCTCCACCGACACCAACAGTGTCAGTGACTGCAGCAATGCCTACAATCACAAGCGGAAACAGCACAACACTTTCCTGGTCTTCAACGAATGCAAGTGCTTGCTCAGCGGCTTGGACCAGCAGCACAGCAACCTCAGATTCAGTGTCGACAGGCGCATTAAATGCCACCACCACATTTTCGATTACTTGTACGGGTGCAGGTGGAAGTGCTACAGATTCGACTACAGTCACTGTTAACCCGGCTCCCTTACCTACCGTTAACTTGCAGGCAGTTGATACCACGATCACAAGCGGAGACAGCACAACACTTTCCTGGTCTTCAACGAATGCAAGTGCTTGCTCAGCGGCTTGGACCAGCAGCACAGCAACCTCAGATTCAGTGTCGACAGGCGCATTAAATGCCACCACCACATTCTCGATTACTTGTACGGGTGCAGGTGGAAGCGCCACGGATTCAGTTACAGTAACAGTTAACCCCGCTCCCACCCCAACAGTAAGTTTGGATGCTACAGAAACAACGATTACAAGTGGTGACAGTACAACACTTTCTTGGACTTCAACGAATACAGATTCTTGCTCTGCAACAGGAGGTTGGACCACCAGTACGGCAACCTCTGATTCCGAATCGACAGGCGCATTAAATGCCACCACCACATTCTCGATCACTTGTACAGGTGCTGGCGGGATTGCCACGGACTCCATAACGATTGAAGTTATACAAGTAGGTGTCGGTATTGCAGATCTATCATGGACTCCGCCAACTACTAATGAAGATGGAACTGCTCTTCTCGACTTAGATGGATACAATGTTTATCAGGGCGCATCACCAAACCAATTGTCAATCATCGACACAATTCAAAATATAGGCGTACTTACATATCGAATAGAAAATCTCTTACCAGGGACCTACTACTTTTCGGTAACTGCAATTGACTCGACAGGTAACGAGAGTGTCGTGCCAAATCCAGTCTCAAAAACGATACAATAAATTCTTACAGAGAACTTATACTCTATAATAGACTCTAATATGAAAGACATATTTAATTTTTACAGTTATCTTGAAAGATTTTTAAATTTCTCATGCAATCATAAGAAGGTTCTTAAATTAGTGTTACAAAATCAACAAAGTGTTCGTTATTTACTTGTATTTGTTTTCGTACTAACAGCATCATTTAAAACTTATGCCCAACCATTAGATGGTCAAATTATTGTAGATGAAAATAATCCTGCATGGCTGGTGTATGCAGGAGGTGGTCCGCATTTTATGGCAGGCCCAGGTGATCCAGAAGGTTTTTTATATCGTGGCAGCCAAAATGCTGATGGAACTCGTGACGGTGATCAAATGCAGCTAATTGATAAATTAAAAAACACTGGTGCAAATAGTATCTATATGCAAGCGATTCGATCACATGGTGGCGACGGGGATGATACGCATAATCCATTTATAGGAAATGACGAAGACAATGGAATTAACCAAGCTGTATTAGATCAATGGAAAACTTGGTTTACAGAAATGGACGAAAACGGAATTGTTATTTATTTCTTTTTCTATGATGATAGCGCTAGCGTTTGGAACACTGGAAATAATGTAGGGGCTGAAGAAAAGCAATTTATTAACGCGATAGTAAATAATTTTAAGCAGTATAAAAATTTAATTTGGGTAGTCGCTGAAGAATATGAAGAAGTATTCTCTGCACAGCGTATCTCAAATATTGCTGCTGAAATTCGAAATGCCGATGAGCATAAACATGTAATTGCCGTACACAAGCTTCCAGAAATTGACTTTTCAGAATTTGAAAACGACCCAAACATTGATCAGTTTGCTATTCAATGTTGCGCGGAATTCAATGCTAATGACTTTCACGATGAGATGGTTGCTGCATGGGAACTGGCAAGTAATCGCTATAATCTAAATATGTCAGAAAGTGCACCAGGACTTGGTACAGGTTCAGATTTGAGAAGAAAGTCATGGGCAATTGCTCTAGGTGGCGCTTATGTAATGAGTTTTGAGATGGATATAGAATCTACTCCTACAAGTGATCTTGAGGATATGGGACGCTTAGTATCATTTATGGAATCAACAAACTTTAATGAAATGGCCCCACACGACGAGTTGTCACATGCAGGCACAGATTATGTGCTCGCCTCACCCGGGAAAAGTTATATTGCCTACTCATCAAGTGCAGGAGGTGCGCTTGGATTAAAAAATCTTCCAGCGGGTGATTATCGTTTAGAATGGTTTAATCCCATTAATGGTGACACGGTAAATGAAAATGTCTCGACCCAAGGAGGCAATCAATCATGGAATATTCCTAGTCAATTTGGCAACGAAGTTGCACTTTATGTCAATCAAGTTGGAAATATTGACACAACTCCGCCTGCCGCACCCTCCAACTTGTCTGTTCAGTAAATCAAGTGTATGCAGTATGCCTGTTCACATCCTGGCCTCACTAAAACGATACATTCATATATAGGCTCAATTCAATTCATTTGAATAGGCCCATTTAATTTAACTCAATTAGTGTATTTAGACACAGGTACGACTAATTAACGTATCTGAGTGCTGTTTTAATTGAGACAAGCGATTAAAATACCTATTAATGCAGTACAGCTAAAATTATCCGCCTTATTATAGTTAACGATAAAATATTCAAGAACCTATTAAATTTCTAATTTTTATTAGACAGTTTTTAACATAAAGATAAACTCGTTAGTTACATCTTCTTAATTATATTCA
>JBCCEI010000024.1:0-22298 GCA_039030355.1 Pseudomonadota bacterium
CACCAAAATCATTCATTCCAGTTTTTACAAATGCCATAAAGCTTTATCAACTCTATATATTTTTTATATATACAATTAGCGAGCTGGGTAGCAAACACGCAGAAAAAATCCTAGAAATTCAAAGCAAGCATTTAGAAACCTGGCTAGATAACAGCCAAGCTTGTGCGCTCACTGCACGATTTGATGATATCTCCGTAGCAGCAAAAGAACACAATAGTCAGCACAATTCGGATCTGGAATATATTTCGCTAGATATTCCTGTTGAACAGTCAATAGCAAAAATTTTTTTATTACAAAATAAAGAATCACCTTTTTATGTGGAAGACACTCAATATTCTTCAGATAAAGAAACACATTTTCGTGGCATGGATTTAGCGCTTGCTGATCATTTAGGACTCGCCAAAGATAGAGCCTTAGAAGTCTATTCGCAGTACTTTAACGTCGTAATAGTTAAAGTTTGAAGAACAATATATCAAAGAATAATTACTCGCATTCATGACGAAAGGTAAACAACACCAGATGACATGTTTAGATTACATTGGCAGTGCATATGTAGTTTGAACCACAATATAGGTATCGATCTAATCGGAATGAATGCAATAATTAGGAACAGCGATGAAAGAATTTACAATTGATGCATGCAGATGGTATCTACATGAAGAGATGGACGATGCTTCCAGAATTGAAGCAATTGAAAATTTCAGAATGAGATATGAGCCATTGTTAGGCTTTTTAAATGAAAGTAATTTATACACATCACAACTACCAAAAACGATTGAAGAATGGCACTCACTCGAAATTAAATTTTCTGATTTTACTGATGAAGGGTTAGAACTGGTAATGAATTGCCATGACCAATGGCTTGAGAGCATGGAAAAAGGCGTTAGCCCGACAAATATTAAGTTATGGGAACGCGAATTGTATAAAATCAGACAAGACCCAAATGAAAGTCTAATTCAAGCCCTAAATTAAGCATTAGTTGGCTTAAGTTAAATCGCAGAACCACCCAAAGTATAAAGATAAAATTCGTAGGTCACTAAGCCGAGATAGATAAAGACTGCAGCAATCAAAATCACATCTACACGCAGTAAGTTAAATAATTTAAAACGATTATGCGCCACAAGCACGATAATGCATAACGCTGTTACCGCTATCTTAATCCAAACGAAATAACTCGTTCCCTGAATTATTAACTCATTCATGATTGGATTGAGCTCAACAGCACCAAGTGACAGCAATTTCATCGTCATTGCAGCATCTAAGCACGAAAGCAACAACAAACTTAACGAGAGCACCAATAGTTTTACGTCGTACCAGTCACTATATTGGTATAAATTTTCTGCTCGGCGGGGCCCACGTCTTCTGGCCAAGAACAGGCCATAGAGAAAACCTTTTAAAGAAGGTTTGCGACGATCACTACGATCTCGACGCTCCAATGCTAGCTGCGCATCACTCACAGCATCTTCTGTTTGTTCATAAGACTTCACTTAATCCAACTCCAAAGTCTGAACCTAAATTCAAGGTTTATTATGCTATTTAAATGGAACACCTATAGTCACGAATTCTCGCCATTTGATCAACGGAATTACGTCACACTTTTTATATAATCCGTAGTATTTTTTGGGCATTAAACAAGCAAATTGAGCCTTATAGTACGTTAATTCCACCAAAATTTAGATGGTTATAACCTTGATTTCTATAAACTAACCCTCTCCATCTCGTAACGCACGGCGTAGTATTTTACCCACATTTGTTTTAGGCAGTTCCTCTCGAAACTCGATATGTTTTGGCCATTTATAACGAGTTAGGCGGTCTTTACAATGATTTAAAACATCGTCTTCGGTAAGTGCTGTGTCTTTCTTTACAATAAACAGCTTAACAACTTCGCCTGATTCTTCATCATCTACACCAACCGCAGCGACTTCCAGCACACCCGGATGAGACTGCACTTCATTTTCTATTTCATTAGGATACACATTGAAACCAGACACGAGAATCATATCTTTTTTGCGATCTACTATGCGCACGAACCCTTCTTCGGATACCATCGCGATATCGCCCGTTTTTAACCAGCCATCTTCTGAGATTGTGTTTTTAGTTTCTTCAGGTCGATTCCAATAACCTTGCATCACTTGTGGTCCGCGCACACAAAGTTCGCCAGCTTCCTCGATGCCAAGATGGTTACCATTATCATCTTGTATAGAGATTTCAGTGTTTGGAATAGGCAACCCAATGGTGCCGTTATATTTTTCAAGATTATATGGATTCATCGTTACTGCTGGTGAAGCTTCGGTTAGTCCATAAGCTTCAGCCAGTACACATCCCGTTGTTTCATGCCACTCTGTTGCAACAGATTCCTGCACTGCCATACCTCCTCCGAGAGTAATTTTTAAATGTGAGAAGTCGATGTCAGAAAATCCATCTGTATTGAGCAAACCATTAAATAAAGTATTCACGCCTGTAATAACGGTGAATTCAACATTGCCTAATTCTTTTACAAAACCTTTCATGTCTCGCGGATTGGTAATGAGATAATTTAGACCACCAATTTTAGTAAACAAGAAACAATTGGCGGTCAAAGAAAAAATATGATACAGCGGCAATGCTGTAATCACGATTTCTTTGCCTTCTTCTAAAATTGGTCCAAAGAAAGTACCTGCTTGTGCAACATTAGCCAGCAGGTTTCCATGCGACAACATTGCACCTTTTGCTAAACCGGTCGTACCTCCCGTGAACTGTAAAAATGCTAAATCATCTTGTGTAAGTTCAGGCTTTACTAACTGCCTCTGTTGGCCTACCGCTAATACCTCTTTAAAAGGAATTACTTTACTCAGAGAATATTTTGGAATTTTTTTCTGTACATATTTTAGAACAAAATTAACCAATATAGATTTTGGAAAACCAAGCATGTCGCCAACCTTAGCAAGTATGACATGTTCCACATCTGTATCATGAATAACTTCTGCTAACACATCAGCAAAATTTTCCAATATGACGATAACTTTTGCGCCAGAATCTTTAAGGTAGTGTCCTAATTCACGTGATGTATAAAGAGGATTAACGTCTACTGCAACGCAGCCAGAACGTAACACACCATATAAAGCAACTGGAAACTGCAAAATATTTGGCAACATGATCGCGACGCGATCACCTTTTTTCAAACCCAATTCCGCTTGCAAATAAGCTGCAAAATTATAACTTTCAATGTTTAGTTCCGAAAAACTGATACTGGTGCCCATATTGGCAAATGCAGGCAAATGACTATGTCGTTCTGCACATTCATCAAACATGTGTGCGAGTGAGTTATATTTCCCTAACTCGGCAAACTCAGGAACACCCTCTGGATAACTTTTTAACCAAACTTTTTCCATATTACACCGCCATTATTGAATATATTTTTTTATCACAGCGTTACCCGCTGCACATAGCAATTCATAACTAATCGTTTCGGCATGCTGAGCCACATCTGTTACTGATATTGCCTCACCCCATAGCTCTGCAATGTCACCAACTTTTGTGTCTATACCTGTTAGATCAACCGCAATCATATCCATTGAAATGCGTCCTAATATGGGAACCAGCTTTGTTCCTAATGACACATTTGGTGCACTTTTGAGATGCCTTGGGTAACCATCTGCATACCCAATTGCTATGATGCCTATGAGCATATCCTTAGGGCAACAAAAATCACCTCCATAGCCAATTTTTTCACCTTTTTTACAAGTTTTAATTGAGATAAGCGGTGCATGTAGACTCATTACAGCCCTTAACTCCAGTTCATCAACTGTAGTTACAGACTCAATGGGATTTATCCCATACAGCATTAAACCAGGGCGCACCCAATCTCGATGTGATTGCGGCCATGCTAGTATGCCAGCGGAATTGGCAATGCTTTGTTCGAAATCAAATTTACTAGCAATGGCATCAAATTTTTTCAGTTGCTCCAGGGTTGTATCATTTTCCAACTCGTCTGCGCATGCAAGATGGGTCATCAGCGATATTTTTGATGCCGATGAAATCGAATTTTGCAATTGTTCTAGCACCACTGGTACTTCTGTAGCATCAAAACCCAATCGATGCATACCAGTATCTATTTTTATGCAAATTTTTAGCGTAGGTGATTTGATTGTTTTTAAAATTTTAACTTGCTCATGATCATGAATTACAAGTTGAATATTTTGCTCAATCGCATTTTTTAAATCATCTTCCGTCCTAAATCCTTGTAGCGCTAGCAATGGTTTTTGGATGCCACTATCACGTAATTCCATTGCTTCATTTACGTAAGCCACAGAAAATTCATCCGCATCATTTAAAGCATTACAAACTTGTAACATTCCATGACCATATGCGTCTGCTTTGACAACCGCAGTTATTTTTGATTGTTTTGCAACGTTTCGAATGGCTGCAAGATTGTTTTTTAAGTGGGCTAAATTGACAAGCGCGTATGCGGCACGCTTCATATGATCATCTCATTTAAATATATTAAGTGAGCATTACACATACTAGTCATCATTGGAATATTCTTCGTCTGGTAAATTATTTACAGGAAAGCTAGTGGATGAGGAGCCACTTTTAGATAAATTTTCACTTGGCAGACTTTCCCCTTGCATACCCCCTCCCGGCATACTTCCGCCGGTATAAATTTCTGGCACATAATTTTCAAAACGGGTGTACTGACCAAGAAAAGTTAAACGTGTTTTGAAAATAGGACCATTACGTTGCTTAGCTACAATAATTTCTGCCGTGCCTTGATCAGGTGAGTCTTCGTTATACACCTCATCTCGGTAAATAAAAACGATCAAGTCTGCATCTTGCTCAATTGCGCCAGACTCACGTAAATCAGACATTACAGGTCGTTTATCTTGACGTTGTTCAAGACTACGATTCAATTGTGATAGTGCAACTACGGGCACTTCTAATTCTTTTGCTAATGCTTTTAGTGAACGCGATATTTCTGATATTTCTGTGGCACGATTTTCTGTTGTGCCACTGACCTGCATAAGCTGCAAGTAATCCACTACGATAAGTGATAAACCATGCTCACGTTTTAATCTTCTCGCACGTGCACGCAATTCAGTTGGCGAAAGTGCGGCAGTATCATCAATAAATAACTTTGATTCTGACAACATGGAAACCGCACTAGTGAGTCGCGGCCAATCATCATCATTTAATTTTCCAGTGCGTATACGTTGCGCATCAATGCGGCCCATAGAAGACAACATACGCATGGTTAATGACCGTCCAGGCATTTCCATACTAAAAATGGCCACAGAGGCATTACTTCTTAGTGCAGCATATTCGACTATATTCATCGCAAAGCTGGTTTTACCCATTGATGGGCGGCCAGCGACGATGATCAGTTCACCATTTTGCAAACCTGCAGTTTTTTCATCAAACTCATCATAACCACTTGGTAAACCAGTAATATGATCGCCACGCTCAAATAATTCATCAATTTGTTCAACTGTAGTTTTCAATAAAGATTTTATATTTTGAAAACCTTGAGCTGTATGCACACTGTGATCAGTGATTTGAAATACTTTTTGTTCTGCCTCATCCAGTAACTGATCCACATCTCTTCCATCTGGTGATAAACCACTAGATGCAATTTCATTCCCAGCAGAAACAAGCTGTCTAAGAATGGACTTTTCGCGCACGATATCCGCATAAGCACGAATATTGGCTGCGCTTGGTGTGTCGTTTGCTAGTGTGCCTAAATAGGCAAGGATATTGGTATCGCTTAATTCTGAATTTTGACGCAACAAATCTGAGAGCGTTAACACATCAAAGGGTTGATGCTTTTCAACCAGTTCATCGATACTTCGGAAAATGATGCGATGATCAAACAAATGAAAATCGTTCTCATTGATACGATCCGCTACCTGATCCCAGGTGGAATTATCTAGAATTAATCCGCCAATTACGGCTTGTTCTGCTTCTAATGAATACGGGGGCGTACGTAAATTTTCTGTATTCGTTGCCCCAAATTCTGTACCTATCGTTGTTAGCTCAGCCACAGTATTTGTCTTTATGCTGAAACATAACTAAATAAATTTACTCTTCGCCAATAATCTCTAGAGTTATGGTCGCATTAACATCCGTATGCAAATGTAAATCAACTTGATACTCGCCAGCATGATGAAACGCTCCATCAGGAAGGCGTACTTCTTTCTTTTCTACTTTTTTACCTGCTTCTTCTAACGCATTGACAATATCTACCATACCGACAGAACCAAATAATTTTCCTTCACCGATTTCTTTGGCCGTAATAGAAATCTTTGCGCCATCCAGTTCGGCTTTACGCGCTTCAGCAGCTGTCAAAGACTCTTCTGCCAACTTTTCAAGCTCTGCGCGCCGTGCTTCAAATTCAGCCAAATTTTCAGCGGTGGCGAATTTCGCCCTACCACTTGGAATTAAAAAATTACGCGCATATCCAGGGCGCACTTTTACCTTGTCTCCTAAGTCGCCAAGGTTATCTACTTTTCTAAGTAATATAACTTCCATACTCTTTCTCTTAATTTAATTCATTATAGTAAAAAACGTACCGTCTATTAGCTTATTTATTAACCGCATTCAAACTGAATGTTAGCGTGATCACTTCTCAGATTAAGTTAATAAATCAACGTAACTCAGTGACGATCACTATACGGCAATAATGCAATATAACGCGCACGTTTAATGGCGGTTGATAATTGTCGTTGATACTTTGCTTTTGTACCAGTTACACGACTGGGTACAATCTTTCCGGTCTCAGTAATAAAATCTTTTAAAATTGCGATATCTTTATAGTCAACTTCTTCAATGCCTTCTTCTGTGAAGCGACAGTATCTTCTTCTGCGAAAATAATGAGCCATGTTCTTTATCCTTTTAATCTAAATCGTTTAGCTATCTGATGGTTCTTCAATAGCAACTTCAGCTTGATCTTCTGTAACCGCAACTTCTTCAGCGGGTGATGATTCACTTGCGCTGTCGTTGTCATAAGATTTTTGGGTATCAGCTGAAGGTTGTGATGCGGCTTTTTTACCGCTCTCTGCTTCTTCTTGCTCAATCATCTTAAGCATGGCAGATTTTTCAGTTTCAGCACGCTTTGCAGACACAACCATATTTCTAATCACTGCATCATTAAAACGGAACGAACTATTTAATTCATCTAACACTTCTTGATTACATTCAATGTTCATTAACACATAGTGTGCTTTATGAATTTTTTGAATTGGATAGGCTAACTGCAATCGCCCCCAGTCTTCTAGACGGTGAACGTTACCATTACCTTGTTCGATGATAGACCGATATCGCTCGGTCATTGCAGATACTTGATCGCTCTGGTCAGGATGCACCAGAAACACTATTTCATAGTGACGCATATTTATGCTCCCTTTGGGGTTAACGCCTCCCAGTGGTGAATCCTATTCAGCCTGGTGAAGCAAGGAGTGAATGTTTTTCGAGCTGCGAAGTCTACGTGATGACTATAATTCAGGCAAGTTAGTTGATAATCGAACTTATGATTTTAGATGAAATCGCGATAAAAATGGCACTTCATAAATAAATGATACTAAATTCAATCCAATGTATTGGAAGAGAAGAGTTATTAAGCTGTAATGATTGTTTTAGAAACCGTATATTTTGTACTTAGACGGTAAATTTACGAACTCCAAAAATGCTGAGTAAACCTACAAAAAACAATGGTAGTGCAGCAGGGATAGGCACTGGGGTAAGTCTAACAAGCCAATCATCTGTTGAGCTATTAGGCTCTAACCATCCACGCCCTACTTCAGATGTATTATCACCGCTAATCCGGTGGCCATCACCAAGTGCTAAAAATACATAGTTTTCAATATTTGCTTCACCGATGAGCTGGATACTCATTGCCCCATTTGTGAGCGCTCCAGAGCCCGCTGTGGCAACAAAACCCGATGTGTCCTCAATAATTCCTGTCAATGTATACGATACATTCCAAATACTATTGTCCGAATTTCTCGAAACGGTTCCTGTGATACTGACTATGTCATCTGCTGAATTCCCATTTCCCATATCATCCCAGAACAGAGTTGTTAGTGCTCCATCTTGGGTTGTGCTAAAGGTGCGATTTGCATCACTGCCTCCTAGCTGATCTAAACGAATGCCATAAGTTACATCTGGTAAATTAGTTAACACAGCATCTGGATGGTCACTCAACACGTAGGTTAGGTTTGGTATAACACTTGCGGCTTGCGCGACTGACATATATAGCGAGGCTATGAGTACTATTAACCAACGATTCATCTAATTGTTTCCTAGTGTATTTTTCATTAATGAGAATGATTATTATAATCATTCTCATCTAAATTTGAAGTCATAAAACTAAATTTTCAGTGAAATATGTATAGATTTAATCAAATGACTAATTTTTGTTACAAAAATGATTAATTATTAGCCTGTTGCCGAACTGCTTCGTACAAAGCTACACCGGTCGCGACAGATGCGTTTAAGCTTGCCATTTCACCCGCCATTGGCAAGCTATACAATTCATCGCACTTGTCTGTTATCAAGCGCCGCATCCCGGTTCCTTCAGCACCAACCACCAATGCCACGGAGCGAGAAAAATCTGCTTTGTAAATGACTTTCTCGGCTGTTGGTAATGTGCCATATACCCAAACACCTAATTGTTTGAGTTCATCTAGCAAACGTGCGAGATTTTTTGCGTAGATCAGTGGCACTCTCTCCGCAGCACCGCAGGCAACTTTGCGCACAGTTGGTGTTAAAGGCGCTGAATTTCTTGTTGAACTAATGACCGCACACACACCTGCCGCCTCAGCTGTGCGCATACACGCGCCCAAATTATGTGGATCAACAATTTGGTCCAACACTAAAAGCAATAGTGGTTGCGTTGTGTTCGCACAAAATTCTAATAGTGCGGCTTCACTATTTTTTTGTTGTTGCTTATATATCACCACCACACCCTGGTGATTAACCTCACCACAAATTTTTTCTAAAGCTGCTTTTTCCAGCAACTGATGAGAAATATTTTTCTCAACTACTTCAGATTGAATTTCTCGAATACGTTTATCTTGTCTACTATTCAGTAGCAAAATTTCTTCGATATGAAATGGTCTTTGCTGTATAGCTGCCAAACAACTATGCAGCCCAAATGAAATATTTTTCACGTTAAAACTCTATTTTCGCTTTTTGTTTTTCTTTTTAGTGATTTTGCGTTTACGTTTTTTTGCTGTAGAAGAACTATTTTTTTTACTACCAGATTTTTCTTTCCTGCGTGAACTTTTTTTATCAGAGTAGTGACTATCACTTTTAGATTGCACTAATGAAAAATCCATTTTTCGTTCATCCAAACTGACCCGTGCGACAATTATTTTGACCTCATCGCCCAAAGAATAACGTTTTTTACTACGCTCGCCGAACAAACAATGCGATAGCTCATCATAATGATAATAGTCATTCTTCAAATTGGTTACATGCACCAAACCTTCAACAAAATATTCATTCAGCATCACAAAAAAACCAAATGCAGTCACGGAGGTGATAACCCCATCAAACTCTTGACCAAGCTTGTCTTGCATAAATTCACACTTGAGCCAAGCATCTACATCTCGTGTTGCATCATCAGCACGTCGCTCACACATGGAACAATGATCGCCCAATAGCACTAAATCATTTTGCGATAAGGGAAATGATTCTTTCTTCTGCTTTGATAATAGAAAACGAATGGTACGATGCACAACAAGATCAGGATAACGACGTATCGGTGATGTAAAGTGTGCATACAAAGGCAAGGCCAATCCAAAATGGCCTATCGTTTCCGGACCATACACAGCTTGTGCCATCGATCTTAGTAAGACCATTTCGATGATGTGTTTATCCTTGCGATTGGCAATACGCTTCATCACTGCCATGTAATCATTCGGTGTTGGTTTTTCTGCTTTACTGAAACCAACCCCAAGTGATTCAAGAAATTCGCGCATGTCACGTAAGCGCTCTGCAGTTGGTCCCTCATGAATACGAAATAAAGATGGCAATTTATTTTTGGTAATGAACTTGGCAGCCGCAACGTTGGCACTGATCATGCACTCTTCAATTAGTTTATGTGCCTCAAAACGCTCGCGCGGAAAAATCGCTTTGATTTTTTGCTCTTGATCAAATTCAAAATAAGTTTCCTTGGTATCAAAATCGATTGCGCCACGTTTTTTCCGTTGTTTGCGCAGCGCATTGTAAACAGCCTGCAAATTTTCTAAATCAGAGAGCAAATGTTCGCGATTTTCCCTTGCTTGTGGCTCTTTATCATAAAGAATAGTTTGCAATTCACCATAAGTAAGCCGTGCAGACGAGCACATCACTGCATCATAAAATTTATGACTTTTTTGCTCACCATTCTTTGCAATAAACATTTCACAAACCATGCATAATCGATTGACTTCCGGTTTTAACGAGCAAAGTTCATTGGAGAGTGTTTCTGGTAACATTGGGATAACGCGCTCGGGAAAATAAACTGAAGTACCACGGTTGCGTGCCTCAAGATCAAGTGCTGTATCAGGCTCAACGTAATGCGAAACATCAGCAATCGCTACCCAAAGTCGCCAGCCATTTTCACGCACTTCGCAATAAACAGCATCATCAAAATCTTTTGCATCACTGCCATCGATGGTAACGAAATTATATTCACGTAAATCTACTCTATGCTTAAGCTGTTTTTGGATATCTTTCTCAGTGAATTGCAGCACCTGGTTTAAAGCTGCATCGGACCACTCGTATGGAAGATCATAAGATCGAATTGCTACATCAATTTCCATGCCCGGCGCTAAATGATCACCAATTACCTCCATGACTTTCCCGATGGGCTGGCGAAATTTATTTGGCTGCTCAATGATGGATGCAACTACAAACTGTCCATGTTCTGCATGCATTGCTTCATTGGCAGGGATCATGATGTCTTGATTTAGTCGTTTGTTATCCGGCACCACAAAACCAATGCCAGATTCTTTGTAATATCGCCCCACTATTTGTTTATTACTACGCTCAATTATTTCAACCAGTTTGCCTTGCAATTTGCCACGCTTGGATTTTCCTGTAGGACGCACCACTGCTCGATCGCCATGCATCAATGTACGCATTTCATAAGGCGGTAAAAATAAATCTTCACCACCTTCATCAGGTATTAGAAAGCCAAAGCCATCTGCATGCCCCATTACACGCCCACGCACTAGGTCAACTTTAGAAATAGGCAGGTAGTGATTCTGACGATTACGAATTAACTGGCCATCCCGCTCCATAGCCGCAAGTCTGCGCGCCAATGCATCAACAACTTTATTACTAGTGACTTGCAGCGCTTCATGCAAAGACGATAATGACATTGGGCCACTACTCTCGTCCAGAATCTGAATGATCAACTCACGGCTTGCAATCGGGCTTTCATATTTTGATGCTTCACGTTTAGCATAAGGGTCAACTAACTTATTTTTTTTGCTTTTCATAACAAGGGCACTCTACTATCTATGCTCTTAAACAGGAAATTATATTGTCATGCAACTATCTGAAAAATAACGACTCTCTCAGCAGATGATTGATCAAGTCATGGCTAGATGTTTGTTTTATATCTTCGTTAATGGCAGGTATAGCCTACCCAATGGAAAGTTCAATGTGACCTAGTTCACATTGCAAGATCGCATGGCTGGTATGGTTTCAACTGTTTTTTGTAAACACCCACAACAAGACAATGAGCCGAAAAGCAAAAGTCATCTTTGATAGAAGATCAAATCAAGATCGTCGTTCCTCTAAAGATGAAACATTTCCGCTACGGGATAGCGATAATCAAATCATAGAAGAAGAACGTCGTGTCTTTGGTGACCGGCGAAGAACTGAAGGATTAGAAATCGCAAGTTCTGATATATCTGACGATGAATTTGAAGAGGTATTTAAACAGTTTCAAAAACCTGAAGAAGAAATCAGTAGTGATACGCATACAAGTAATGCAGACCCATTGGAAATTTTCAACTACCAAGTTCTACATCGTGAAGGTGTTGAATGTGCTTATATCACAATCCTACAAACTGATGAGCATGCCAAAGTTGAGCCTACTTTGTATGCATTTCGCGAAATTGAGTTAAATGCGGACTCTGACAATGAAAGTAAGCCCACACATGTACAAAATATTTTTGGCAGTCAAGCATATGAAGCGTACTTAGAACAAGGTTGGAAAGATATTTCAAAATCAGAAAACTTGTTTCCATGGCCTATTAAAGCGTGGCTCGCGATGAACATGAAACAAGATATGATTAAATCTCGTTGATAATCAAAAGAGCCTTATAGAGAAAGGCTCAATTGAATACCAAGTGTAGTTAATTCTGAACTAGACTGACATTTTCCAGCTTCCATCTGCTTGACGGCATGCAGTTCCATAAACTTGTTCACTTTGTCCGCCCACTTCCGCATCCATTGTGAATTCACGACACGGTGTACCCTGAGATTCATAAGTGTGAGTTGGTGTAACGGAATATGCTGTACCAGAATCAGGATTCACCCATTCTTTAGTCGCCCCAGTTGGTGCTGTCTCTAAAGTTTGGCCCGCATAATATCGATCTCGCCCATCAAGCTGTCTGCCTATATGTGCACCTGCCAATGCTCCGATAAGCGTTCCTGCTGCAGCGGCCCACACTGTACCCCTACCATCACCTACTGTTGATCCCAGCAAACCGCCGATCACACCACCAGCCACGGCGCCCTGTGTTTCCTTACTAGGTGCGCTGTAACCACCATATGGATTGGTTGCACATGCTGATAGCGTCATACTGAGTATGAACACAACCGATACAATTAATGCTTTATACATGGATTACCTCTCTCGTTTTTTGAGTTCTTCATAAACTTAGAACGTTCAATACGAAAAAAGGTTTACAAATTATTAGCTAAAAAAATTGATATTATTTATCTATATGAATCAACAAGATAGCAATTACGCGATTTGGCTACGACCTAGCCAGTCTGAATTGGATAAGTTGACTGGACTAATTTCGAGTTTATCTCATCAGTTTCGAACCATACCATTCCCAATGCATATAACACTTTTATCCGGCTTTAGTTCAAAATTAAAAACAATAATTGAAGCGTGCAAAAAAGTAAGCGAGACACATACACGCTTCACTATAAATTTACGAAGTATTGAATACACTGAAAAGTACTATATGAACTTATTTATCCTTGCTGAAAAAAATGAGCGCTTATTAGATCTACACAGCACACTCAGCGATAAGTTAAAACCTGATCATAATGAGGAGTTTATTCCACATGTTAGTCTACTGTATGGGAACCACGATGAGCCAAAACAACAGGAATTAAAATTGCTATTGGCGGATAGGTACCCTAAAACGATTCATTGTGAACGAATTGATGTATATAACTGCATAGGAAATGAAAGTCAGTGGTATTTGGAAGAATCTTTTTATTTAAAATAATTCTTTACAAATAATATTGTGCGCACGATCCGGCCCAGTCGAAACTATATCAATTGGCACACCAAGCAAGTCACTCATACGCTGTAAATATTTTCTGGCCTGTTCAGGCAAGTGATCAAACTGTGTTATACCCTCAGTTGACTGCTGCCAGCCTTCATGTTCTTCATAAATAGGCTCACATTGATCAAAGGTTCCGCCATCCATTGGTGACAAATTCAATGATTGACCCTTATATTTATATTCGTTGCAAATTTTTACCGTCTTAAGTCCGTCCATTACATCTAACTTTGTAATACATAAACCTGTTACGCCATTAATTTGCATAGCTCTGCGCAATGCAACTGCATCTAACCAACCACAACGTCGAGCACGACCCGTAGTTGCGCCAAACTCTTTACCCTTATCAGCAAGTTCTGCACCAATTTCATCAAATAATTCTGTTGGAAACGGGCCACCTCCCACACGTGTGGTATAGGCCTTAACAATACCTAATACATGATCGATACTGCCAGGACCTGTTCCACTACCTGTGCATGCGCCACCCGCAGTTGTATTTGATGACGTTACAAATGGATAAGTACCATGATCAATATCAAGCAAGGTTCCCTGAGCACCTTCAAACAAAACCTTTTTATCGCTAGCACATAGCTCATTTATTCTTGCAGATACATCCATTACATATGGCGCAAGCATGTCAGCATATTTTCTGCACAATGATTGCATATCTGCTAAATCAATTGTGTCATGTTTAAAATACTCTCTTAGAACAAAATTATGATAATCAATAATTTTTTCCAGTCTTTCATTACATGTTTGCTCATCAAATAAATCTGCTACTCGCAACCCTCGACGCGAAACCTTATCTTCATATGCCGGACCTATACCACGACCAGTCGTACCGATTGCTGATTTACCACGTGCTTTTTCACGCGCCTGATCTAATAAAACATGATAGGGAAGAATTAATGGACATGCAGGAGAAATTCTCAATCGCTGTTTAACAGGAACACCTTGAGCTTCGAGCATTAAAATTTCTTCTTGCAATGCATCTGGCGCTAGAACAACACCATTGCCGATTAAACACTCTTTGTTCTCACGCAAGATTCCCGAGGGCACTAAATGCAGAACAGTTTTTTGATCATTCACAACAATGGTATGCCCAGCATTATGTCCGCCTTGAAAACGTACTACAGCATCTGCATCTTCTGTTAGCATATCCACGATTTTACCTTTCCCCTCATCTCCCCACTGAGTACCAAGCACAATTACACTTTTAATCATTTTTATTTTCCATCACTGTTATTTCTATATATTTTAGGCGTCCTTTACGACCCACTGTTGATCTTGTTTTACTATTACACGATCACATTGCATTTCTGCTGCGCTAAACTTTTGATTTGACATAGCACAAATCACACGTTCACCTTGTGAACGCAATTGTTTAACTTTTTCATCTAATGCAGTATCTTCTTCACATGGCGCATAAATACCAAAAACTGTTTCACAAATGTTTGGTGAAATTTTTGCAAGCGCTTTTAGATCCATACTAAAACCCGTTGCAGGCCGTGAACGTCCAAAGACTTGGCCAATCATGTCATATCGACCTCCACGAGCAATCTCACCTCCCTGACCCGCAATATAAGCCGCAAAAACCGCACCGTTTTGATAATGATAACCACTTAGGGCAGCAAAATCGTAGTGCAATTGAATATTTGGATAATCTTTCGTCACAAGTTTTGCGAGTTGCTCTACATAATCGATATATTCGACAACGTCATTACCGCAACTACATAACAACTCTCTTGTTGCTGCAATTACTTCCTTGCCACCACTTAAATCCATTAATGACATAAATATTGCTTGCCACTTCTCATCCAATGAGCAGTTTGTAAGAAATTGTTCATATTCCGGCAATGCTTTTTGCTCTAACAAGTTCTGTAATTGTTTTTGCTGTGCTTCACTAAAACCGGCCTGCTTCACCAAACTCGCTAAAATACCAACATGCCCTAAGTCCAGCAGAATGTTATCAATACCCACTAACCCCAATGCTTCAAGCATCAAGCAAATAACTTCCACATCGCTATCAATTCCAGAATGCCCATATAACTCTGCACCGACCTGTAGCGGACTGCGTGTTAAATCGCGCCCCCCTGGTCGAGTGTGTAAAACGGTACCAAGATAACAAAAACGTGTAGGTGCATCGCGTTTCAACATATGCGCATCAATACGCGCAACCTGTGAAGTCATATCTGCGCGGACACCCATCATCTTGCCTGTTAATTGATCAGTTAACTTAAATGTTTGCAGATCTAAATCATCACTTGGCCCAATCAAGAGTGAATCTAAGTACTCAATCAAAGGCGGCATGACCATGTCGTAACCCCATGTGGAAAACATATCAACTAGATCACGGCGATATTGTTCAAGCCAGGCTGATTCCTCTGGCAATGATTCTTCAATACCTTCAGGCAGTAACCAACGATCTTGACTCATAACTAGTTAACTAATCTTAAAACGTAAAGAACAATAATGCCTACTGTCATACTTGCCAGACCAATGACACGCAATACTTGATCAGGCATTTGCACGAGCTGTGCAAGTGCACGGCGAAATTTTTCAGGTGCTAAAAATGGAATGACGCCTTCGATAACCAACACCAGCGCAATTGCAACCAGTAATTCATTCCACATATGTTTAGGCTAATTAGGAAATACTATAAAAATCTAATTTTGTTCAGATTGTTTAAAGTAACGGAAAAATTCAGAGTCAGGCTCCATAATCAATACATCACCACTGCTATTAAATGTATTGGTATACGCTTTCAAGCTACGTGTAAAACTATAAAACTCTTCATTTTGTGAAAATGCATCTGCATATATTTCAGCTGATTTTGCATCGCCATCACCGCGAATTTGTTCTGCTTCTTTATAAGCATTCGCCAAAATTACAGTACGCTCCTTATCCGCCGTAGCACGAATTACTTCAGCTTGTTCACGTCCACGTGCACGAAAATCTTTTGCTACACGGTCACGCTCTGCACGCATATTTTTAAAAACTGAATCACTTACTGAATCTGGAAGATCAATTTTACTCACACGTACATCTACAACTTCGATGCCAAATTTCTTAGCTTCTTCATTAGATTGGACTTGAATCACGTTCATAATCTCAGCGCGCTCGCCAGAAACCACTTCTTGGATGGTACGTGTGCCAAATTCATTTTTTAGACCATCTACTAATATAAGCTCCAAACGCTGATTCGCTTTGGACTCTTGTCCACTGGTAGCCAGATAATATTTTTCAACATCTGAAATTCGCCATTTTGCAAAGAAATCTACAATGACATATTTCTTTTCATTCGTTGGAAACTCTGTAGGTGGTGCATCTAAGGTTAAGATTCGATTGTCATACTTCTCAATCATATTCATGATCGGAACTTTAAAGTGCAAACCAGGCTCAATATTGGACTGATCTACTTTTCCAAATTTCAATTTGATCGCGGTTTGACGCTGATCCACTTGAAAAGTAAAACTGAAAAAACCAACAATAATAATTGCGATTATTGCAAGAATAACTTTACTATTCATAATTAACGTCCTTCTCGCACTGATGTGTTATCTGAAGAGCTAGATTGATTGCTCAAACCAAAATTTCCAGTTCCAAATTTTTGCGTTGTGCTCTCTGGATTGATCATTGTTCTTTGTTTCATAATTTGATCAAGCGGCAAGTACAAAAGGTTGTTACCACCTTCTACATCCATCATGACTTTATTGCTATTGGTATAAACCGATTCTACTGCTTCTAGATACAAACGTTCTCGAGTAACAGCGGGTGCCTTTTCATATTCCGCCAACAATTTCAAGAACCGCTTTGCTTCACCCTCTGAATTAGCAATTGCTCGATCACGGTATGCATCGGCTTCCTGCAAAAATCTTGCAGCTTCACCACGTGCTTGTGGCAAAATACTGTTCGCATAGGCCTCTGCTTCTTTTATGTAGCGGTTATAGTCTTCTCTAGATTTAATTGCATCATCAAATGCTGCTTTTACTGCATCTGGTGGTACAGATTTTTCCAAGTTTACTTTTTGAATAAAAATCCCTGATTTATAACTATCAAGTATTTCTTGTAACAGTTCACGTGTCACACTTGAAATCTGCGCACGGCCTTCAAACAAAACGAAATCAATTGTGCTCTTACCTACAATTTCACGCACTGCACTTTCCATTGCATCTTTAACAGTTTGATCAGGATCACGTACATTAAAAACATATTCTTTGGCATCACCAATTTTGTATTGCGCCTCGAGTGAGACTTCAACAATATTTTCGTCTTGTGTGAGCATTGAAGTTTTATTTGAAACTTCTCTCACTTCATCAACATTAATAATTTCCACTGTCTCTATTGGGAAAGGTAAATGCCAATTAAGACCTGCACTGGTGATTGTTTGAAACTCTCCGAAACGGAGTTCTACACCACGCTCTGCTTGTTTGACAACATAAAAACCAAATTTATCGTACAGCCCCCATAATGCAAGTGCTGCTATTAATACAAAAAGCAGAATTGGTTTACCGTCACCTGAAGAACTTCCAGATGAACCACCACCAAAAATGCCTCCGAACTTTTTGCTTAAGTTACGAAATACATCATCAAGATCAGGAGGACCCTGATTACTCGAATTCTGACCCCAAGGATCTTTATCTTTATTATCGTCGCCTGGGCTGTTCCAAGGCATAGCGCGCTCCAAAAATAGTTACAGGATTTGTTGATTTACACCACGAACGAGCCATTCTATCAAGACAATAGAAAAAGTCAGCTTATATGCTAGCTCGTTGTCCAGATTCTTCAGGAATTTGATATTCCGTAAACTTTTTAAGCATATTAATTGGGACTTCTGCCTCAATGACCCAATTGCCTTGCTCATCCACAGACTCACTTATAACTGCATTATTTGAATATAACTCGCTTCGCAAACCGCCTGCTTTAGGGGGCAACTGCAGCCAAACATGCTTGACCTTGTGCTCAAAATACTGTCGAAGTGCTTGCACCAACAGATCTTGACCATCTCCAGTGATAGCAGACACCCATATATTTTGTATTCGACCATGGATATCCAGATCTACAGAAGGCAACATATTAATTTGGTCTATTTTGTTATAAACCATTATTTGAGGAACATCTAGCGCATCAATTTGTTCCAACACTCCCTGAACTTGTTCGACATTGTTATCACGGTGAGGATCACTTGCATCGACCACATGTAATAACACATCAGCTTCTTGGGTTTCCAATAATGTTGCATGAAAAGCTTCAATTAAATCATGCGGCAAGTCTTGAATAAAACCAACCGTATCTGCCAATACAATATGCTGGCCTTTTGCAATTTGCATCTGACGTAAGGTTGGATCCAAAGTTGCAAATAATTTATCTGCGGAATAAACAGAAGCATCTGTTAAACGATTAAATAACGTTGACTTACCCGCATTAGTGTAGCCAACTAATGCAACCGTTGGTGTTGTGGTTTTTCTGCGTGCCGCACGACCTTGATCACGTTGCTTTCGTAATTTTTCCAGTCGTTTTGATAACTGTTTAATGCGCAATCGCAACATGCGTCGGTCAGATTCTAATTGTTTCTCACCCGGACCACGCAAACCAATACCACCTTTTTGTCGTTCCAGGTGACTCCACCCACGGACTAAGCGCGTAGATAAATACTTTAACTGGGCAAGCTCAACTTGTAACTTTCCTTCATAAGAACGCGCTCGCTGCGCAAAGATATCTAGAATTAAACCGGTGCGATCCAGAACGCGCTTCTCACAGATTTTTTCAAGATTGCGTTCCTGACTTGGCGACAAGGAGTAATTGAAAATGACAATGTCCGCATCTAGCGAATGTGCAAGCGAACCGATTTCTTCAACCTTACCACTTCCAATTAATAGCTTTGCATCCGGCATACTGCGTTGCACAGTTATGATGGTTGCAATCTCTGCACCGGTTGAACGTACCAGGTCCTTAAACTCACCTAGCTCTTGATTATTTGCAGCGCCATTAAAAATAACATGTACAAGAATGGCACGTTGCCCTATATCGGGACGCTCAAACAAGAGTACACCGTGCTTGTTGTTTTGAATTTAAGTTCAAACTATTCAGATTGTTCGTCGCCCATCGGCATCTTGACCATACGCGCTGGCACAATCGTTGAAATGGCGTGTTTGTAAACCATTTGATTAACGCTATTTTTAAGAAGCACCACGAATTGATCAAATGAGTCCACTTGACCCTGTAATTTGATCCCATTAACTAAATAAATTGATACGGGGACTTTTTCTTTTCGTAGCGCATTTAGAAAGGGTTCTTGTAACGTTTGACCTTTTGACATTGCTGCTATACCTCTAGTTTTGTTATTTTTATTATCTAAATGAGCATTCAAGAATATGAGCCACTCATTTACATACATAGTGTACCAGTTTGGATGCCATTTCAGCTATGCCAAAAGCACCTCAATTTGTTGACGAACATCATGAATATCATACTTTTCGGCAGGAACAGTATTTAAATCAGCTTCACTTCGCAGCCAGGTTAATTGACGCTTAGCAAATTGTCGTGTTGCAACAATCGCCTTCTCACGCATCTCCTTAGCATCGTATTTATCATCAAGATAAGCCCAAACTTGACGATAGCCAACAGAACGCATAGCGGGTAATTCAGCATGAATCATTTCTCGATTACGTAGTTCTCGCACTTCTTCAATAAAACCTTCTGCCAACATATGATCAAATCTTTGCTCAATTCGCCGATGCAAATCAGCGCGATCCTCGGGGATCAATGCCAGCTTTAAAATCTTTGACCCAAGCTCAAACGATTTAGTTTCCGCGTGCCACTCACTAATTGGTGTACCCGTAAGCTCATACACTTCTAGAGCACGTTGTATACGTTGCGGATCATTTGGGTGAATACGTTCAGCTGAATTTGGATCAATTTGTTTTAATTTTTTATGCAGCGCCTCCCAACCAAGATCATCTGCTTGTTGTGAAATGTCATTACGCACTTTTTGGTTCGCACTGGGCATCTTCGACAAACCATGTAGAAGAGCATTGAAGTACAACATTGTCCCACCAACTAACAGTGGAATTTTTTTATTCACATGTGATTGATTGATTAAAGACAGGGCATCATTACAAAAATTGGCAACCGAATAACTTTCTTCTGGGTCAATAATATCGACCAGATGATGAGGGTAGTTTTGCAAAATTTCTTGCGATGGCTTTGCAGAACCGATATTTAAATCACGGTACACCATCACCGAATCGACACTAATAATTTCGCAAGGAAATTCATCTGCCATTGAAAGCGCTAAATCCGTCTTACCACTGGCGGTAGGACCCATTAAACAAATGACAGGAGAATCAGACAAAGAAATTTGTTTTCTAATAAAGCTCTAATAACGACATAGCAGAATAAATAAAAGGTTTATTGGCCTCGCTTGAAGAGCTTGTCAAGTTGGTCAATACTCAGCTGAACCCAAGTTGGCCTACCATGATTACACTGCGCACTTCTTTCTGTAGCTTCCATTTCTCGTAATAACGCATTCATTTCTGCCAGCGTTAATCTTCTATGTGCACGCACGGAACCGTAACATGCCATTGTAGACAATAATTCATTATTCGCTTGTTCTAGTTTTTCAGTACTACCAAACATGTTTAAGTCTGACAAGACATCTAATACCAATGTATTCACATCCGCCTGTTGCAATAGAGATGGAATTTCACGCACCACAATACTATCTTCGCCAAAACGCTCAAGATCAAAACCAAATTTTAAGAATGTGTCACGATACTGTTCTGCTGTAGTTGCCTCTTGCGGACTGACATTAATCGTTAGAGGCACCAATAATGGCTGTGTTGCTAAATCACCTTGCTTATAAGATACCTTGAGCTTCTCATACACAATACGCTCATGCGCTGCATGCATATCTACAACCACTAAGCCATTTGCATTTTGTGCAAGTATATAAATACCGTGTAATTGCTCTATAGCATAGCCCAATGGTGGCGCCTCTTCTGCTGTGTGCGCTTCCTGGGGTGGTGGTTTTAATAGCACATCATATGCGTTTTCAGTATGAGCAGCGTATTGCTGTGATGATTCACGCACTTGAGAATGAGATGGACTTAATTGTGAGTATGTTGGCTTTTGTATATTTGTCCCCATACTCGTCTTTTGTGCGGTGCGAATATAATCATCAACGATCTCACGATACTGTTCAGCTGCTTGCTGCTCTTGCCTGGGCATGGTTTCAGCAATGGCTCGTTTCACTGTTTGACGAACAAAATCATGCACATAACGACTTTGACGAAAACGAACTTCATGTTTTGTGGGATGTGCATTTACGTCAACTTGAGCCGGCTCCATTTCCAAAAACAATACAAACGCAGGAAAACGACCATGGTACAAAACATCTTGATAGGCTTGCTTGATGGCATGCGCTATAACTTTGTCGCGTATCGCGCGTCCATTGACATAAAAATATTGCAGGTCTGCCTGGCTACGCGAAAAAGTCGGTAAACTGATCCAACCTTGAATTTTAATTTCTTGCGCCGTGTTTTCCAAATAGATACTTTGATCTGCAAATTGCTTCCCAAAAATTTGTGCAACTCGATTCGCACCATTTTCTAAAAAGTCACACGCATTGATTTCTAATGTATTTCGACCATTATGCTTGACGATGATATGCACATCAAAACAACTCAGTGCAATTTTACGAATAACATTGTCGCAATGTTTAAATTCGGTTTTTTCTGTACGTAGAAATTTTTTACGCGCAGGGACATTAAAAAATAAATCTTTAACGTCTACTGTTGTGCC
>JBCCEI010000025.1:0-21709 GCA_039030355.1 Pseudomonadota bacterium
CGCGAGCTGGGTTTAGAACGTCGTGAGACAGTTCGGTCCCTATCTACCGTGGGCGTTTGAGATTTGAAGGAAGCTGCTCCTAGTACGAGAGGACCGGAGTGGACGTACCTCTGGTGTTCCGGTTGTCACGCCAGTGGCATTGCCGGGTAGCTATGTACGGAAGGGATAACCGCTGAAAGCATCTAAGCGGGAAGCCTCTCCTAAGATGAGATCTCACTGGGAATTTAATTCCCCTGTAGGGCCGTTGAAGACTACAACGTTGATAGGCTGGGTGTGGAAGCGCAGTAATGCGTGAAGCTAACCAGTACTAATTGCCCGTGCGACTTGACCATATAACACTCAAGCAAATTGAGCGTTGTGTGAACAAGACTCAAAATATTTGCTTAGTTGTAATTCCAAAATTCGGATTTAAAGAATTTTTTTAAATCCAACCAGTTTGCCTGGCGGCAACAGAGTGTTGGTACCACCCGATCCCATCTCGAACTCGGAAGTGAAACGACACATCGCCGATGGTAGTGTGGGGTCTCCCCATGTGAGAGTAGGACACTGCCAGGCATCAATTATTAAAGCCTCGTAATTTATTACGGGGCTTTTTTTTATGCTTCTACGAAATATTAATTTAATATCATAGTATGTTGCTAAAAGTATTAATAAGTGCAGTAGTTTACTTAGTTAGTGTTAGTTGTTTTGGGCAAGGTCTGCCAGACGTATCGGAAAGAAAAAGACTGCATGTTAAATATATAAATCATCCAAATACTGTATTTGAATTACAGCATATTCCAGTCTGTTCTAATTATGGTTGTAAGACAATAACAAACATTTCGATTACTGAATCACAATGGAAAAACATTCTTTCATATTTTTCTAACACAACCAATTCTGCTATAGCTGAAAGAGAGCAGCTGAGAAAAGCAATTGGTCAAATTGAGCTTATCGCAGGAGAGCAAACGAACACACAATATGATTTAGGTGGGACATTTAAAATTTATGCAAATATAAAAAGTGCTAAAAGTGAGCAAATGGATTGCATCGATGAGTCAACCAATACTTTATTATATTTGAGATTATTAAATCAAAATAAGAAATTAAAGTTCCACGAAATATTAGGTTTGCGTAGTCGCGGTGGCTTGCGTGCTGGATACCCGCACACTGCAGTGTTGTTAAAGGATAATACGTCCGGTCAAAAATTTATTATTGATTCATGGTTCCATGGTAATGGCGAGCCAGCAGAAGTTGTTTTGTATGCGAATTGGAAACGAGGATGGAAGCCGAAGTGAGTCTAAGCGGCTTTAATACAATAACTTCAAAACAACGTAGTATTTCTAACTTTTCGTGGGTTAGGTTGAATGCAAAAGTCGATAACCAGTAAATTAGCGCAAATCTTGAATTCAATTGAGCCAATGTTAATTGAGCTTGAGCAAGAAGCAACAAGTGCAAAGCCTGAGCTAGAACAGATTATTGCTAATAAATGTTTTACACCAAATCAGGATGAGCGTATCAAGGTCTGGTTTGTAAAGTTTCTTACTTTGCGTGAAAGTCTTTGGCAGGTTATTGATGAGGCACATGAATTTGCAGGTATTCGTATTAGAGAGATTAAAACGGATAACGAATATCGATTATTTGTATTAGGATTTGTAGCAGCGTGCTTGGTCGTCAAGTTGGATCGATTATTGTTAGAGAAAGTAGCTGCACATACATTTATACAGCGTAAGCTAAATGAAGGCATTCCTGAGAGGAATGTTCAACGCAAACAATATACAGCAATATATGAAGCATTCACTGATGTGAAAAATGCTTACAAAATCTACCAAGCGATTAAATTTGTAGATAATCAACAAATAAAATTAAATACGTTCAAGAATGATAGAGATATTGGAAATTTCGTTAGACAGCTTAATGAATACCGCAGTTATTTAGATGAAAATAAAAGAAATTACTTAAAGCGATTCATTCAATTTGTTAAACATATATTTAAACGTCGAGGTGCAAGTGTAAAACAACAAGCACAATTTAAATTATTAGAGGTGTCAGGAAGAATTCTCTCAGAATGTGTAAATAAAGAAAACAAATTAGTTACAAATGAAATTCTTGAGCAAGTGCAACAAATAGTTAAACCTGGGGATATTTTTGTTACACGACATCAATATGCGTTGACGAATTTATTTCTTCCTGGTTTCTGGCCACATTCAGCAATTTATATCGGTACTGAGGCTGAGCGAGAGGAAATTGGAATTAACATACCCAAGCCATTGCTCGTTAAATGGCAAGGCGACATTTGTACATTTGAGGCTCTAAAAGATGGGGTGTTGCTGCGAACTTTAGAAAACACGTTATCTGTAGATGGATTTGTAATTCTACGGCCGACAATCTCACAAAAAGGCATTAATAAAGCTATCGAGAGAATCTTAGATCATGAAGGTAAAAAATATAATTTTGATTTTGACTTTTTCAGATCGGATCGATTGGTGTGTACTGAATTAAGTTATCGTGCATTTGATGAAATTGAACATATAAAAATTCAGTTGAAAGAGCGTGCTGGCAGGCCAACTTTGTCTGCGGAAGACTTATGCGATTTAGCAATTGAAACTAAAATGTTCAATGCCATAGCAATTTTTGGTGTTAATAATATGACGCGTATAATTACCGATCAACAGGATGTAAAAAAATTATTAATTGCAAGTTATAAATAAAAAGCCCGATAAAATCGGGCTGTTCTTATATGCAATACGAAATTTTATTAGTTTACTAATGTGTCAGTGATGATGTGTGAGTTAACAATATCCTTGCGGACTGACCAAAGTATGGCTAGCACTTCATTGCGTTCTTGTTGTGCTACTTTATGCATTTCACAAGCTGCTAATACATCATCAACCACAGCATTAAATTCCATTTCACTGATATTCATGCCTTTATGTGCGGTTTTCATGTCCATGCCTTTGTATTCAACATCGGTCGCGCCTGTTGCGGCAGCGAAGATTTCGAAAACTCTTTTCTTTACATAGGCTGGGTCGCTGCCTGCAAAACGATCTTTCACAATTGGATTTTTTGCATGGTTATTCCAAATATCTTCAACAATAGCTTTCACTTTCTCACGACCACCTATGCGCTCATAAAGCGTCCTTTCTGCTGAAACTGATGTATCAGTTGTTTCAGATGAACATGACAAGATAAATATGCTAGCCAGTAAAATGACGATACTAAATATAATTCTCATTATGGTTCTCCGCTAAAATTCGTGAAATTTGTTTTCATTATTATCATATATAGTACTCATTATATGAATGGCTTACTACTCCGAGCATATAGCTTATATCATTGATTCATATAGGCTAATCTGACATTTATTAATTTTTCATAATGACTTTAGTTCGATTTGATGAAGTGTCACTTGAATTTGGTGATACACCACTTCTGGTGGAAGCAAATTTTGCAATTGAGGCAAAGGAGCGTGTGTGCTTAATTGGTCGGAATGGTGCAGGCAAATCTTCTATGCTGAAGATGATTGCAAATGAACTACAGCCTGATCATGGGGAAATTCAATGGAAAGGTAATCTTCGTGTGAGCACTTTAGAACAAAATTTATTAGAAAGTTCTGATGAGTTTGTTAAAGATGTAGTGCTGCATGGTCTAACTGAACAACAAATATTACTTGATCAATATAACGATTTATCTAAACAAGATTTAGATACCCAAGGGTTGAATGCGCTGCACGAACTTCAACTGTTTATTGATGCATGTGATGGATGGCAGTTAGAGCAGCGTGTAGAAACCATCATGACACAGTTGCAATTGCCAGGTAATCAAAGACTAACTGAATTATCTGGTGGCTGGCGTAGACGCGTTGCATTAGGAAAAGCCTTAGTTTCGCAACCAGAACTACTATTATTAGACGAACCAACTAACCATTTGGATATCAGTACGATCGAATGGTTAGAGCATCATGTGCGTGGTTATCAGGGTAGTGTCATCTTTATTACTCACGATCGAACATTCTTGCAAAAATTAGCCACGCGAATTGTTGAAATTGATCGAGGAAAGTTAATTAGTTGGCCGGGTAACTACAACAATTACTTAAAATTAAAAGAAAAAGCACTTGAAGACGAAGCAACGAGTAATAAATTATTTGATAAAAAATTAGCACAAGAGGAAGTGTGGATTCGACAAGGTATAAAGGCGCGTCGAACACGAAATGAAGGAAGAGTGCGTGCACTAAAGGCTATGCGTGAGAAACGTGCAAAGCGACTTAAGCGCGAAGGTTCTGCGCGCATTCATTTAGAGGAAGCAGAAAAATCAGGACGCAAAGTGATCACCGTGCGAAATGTTTCGCATGGCTATGGTAGTCGTACATTAATTAAAGATTTTTCGCTTAAAGTGCAACGCGGTGATCGAATTGGTTTGATCGGTAACAACGGCGTGGGTAAAAGTACGTTGCTTAAAATTTTGCTAGGTGAGATCAGCCCAGACAAAGGTACTGTTAAATTAGGTACAAATTTGGAAATCGCCTACTTTGACCAGCTTCGGCAAGATTTAGAAATGAATAAAACCATTGCTGAAAATATTGGTGATGGTAATGACTACATCATGTTAAATGGTAAACAGCGTCATGTAATTGGGTATCTAAAGAATTTCTTATTTAGCCCCAAGCGCGCAATGACACCTGTTAAAGCATTATCAGGTGGCGAGCGGAATCGCGTAATTTTGGCTAAGCTATTTACTAAACCTGCAAATCTCCTCATATTAGATGAGCCCACAAATGATTTAGATGTTGAGATGCTTGAGGTCTTAGAGCAAAGACTTGTTGAATTTACAGGTACATTAATTCTCGTCAGTCATGATCGTGATTTTTTGGATAATGTGGTTACCAGTACGCTCGTTTTTGAAGAGGATGGTGACTTGCAAGAATATGTGGGTGGATACAAAGACTGGGTAAAGCGAGGAAAGGGTTTGTTAGAAACAGATGTGCCCAAAGGACAAAAGGCTGGCCAAGCCATTGAAGATAAAGATGTATATGTAGCAAAGAAGTCTAAGAAGCTAGGTTACAAACTGCAGCGTGAGTTAGACGGTTTGCCAAGCCGTATCGATGAGTTAGAAAAATATATTTCAAGTCTCGCAGAGAAAGTAGAAAAGCCCAACTTTTATGATAAACCTTTTGAAGAAACCAACGAAGTATTGGAACAACTTTCTAATGCGCAACAAGAGTTGGATCGATCGATCGAGAGATGGTCAGAATTAGAGAGTATGCTCTAGATAGTTTTTGCATTCTTCGTAATTGCCACGAAATACAATATGTTCTTCGCGTTTTTTTAATTGATCTTCATACATAGGGTCATAATAATTTTCTAAAATGATTTTCAGCCAAACATAATGGCCTGAAAGATCATTTGATTTTTCATGCATGGATAAAGCTTGTTGCATCGCATTGTGAGCTAACTCATGTCGAACTGGACCAAGTCTATTTTGAATTTTTTCTAGACTATTGAGTAAATAATTTGAAAACTTATTGAATGGGTCATCAGAGTTGAGTATTAGAAACTCATTTAACATATCCACGATATATTCTTGTAACAATCGTTTTAGTCTTGCTTCAAATGGTTCTTCAATGACTATAAGTGGAGATGTGCGCATTTTTTCAAATAATGATTTTGGAATGCCTACTCTTCCTATTGTGCGTGCTTCATCTTCTAAAATAACATTTTGAATATTTTTGATTTTCAGTTTTAAGAAATCAATTGCCAAACGATTTTCAAAATTAATTTGTGTGCTTTGTTCCGTAGCATGCCGGCCAAATGTAGAACCTCTGTGATACGCTGCGGATTCAAGATCAATTCCATTATTTAATTGATTAATGAGAATTGTCTTTGCAGACCCTGTTTTACCACCGATGAGTTTAAAAGAGTATTTTTCTGTAGCCAGATCTAATTCATTTAATAAAAAATTTCGTAATGCTTTGTAACCACCATGGATAATAGGAACATGTTTACCCGCATCACTTATCCATTGCTGCGAGATTTTGGAACGCAGGCCCCCGCGATAACAATATAAGTGAGCATTTGGACTTTTTGAGTAAAACTCAACCCAGCTAGCAATTCGTTGCTCACGTATTTCCCCCTTGACAAGCTCATGTCCTTTTTGGATGGCGAGACCTTGACCATGTTTTTTGTAAAATATGCCTACCTCTTTGCGTTGCTCATCATCCATGATAGGTAAGTTTTTTGCAGCAGGAAATGCGCCACGCTGAAATTCAATCGGAGCGCGTACATCAATTAAAGGAATATCTTCAACAAATAACTCAGTGTAATTGTCTATGTTGGTTTGCATCCAAATTTTTATTCGCTCGAAAAGTAAATGTCACCATAAGCTGCTTTAGCAATATTCTTTGTATTATCGGTGTCTGTCATTATAGCGATGCCGTCGATATATTTTGGCGCCTTGCCAAAGTGTTTTAACAAGTCTGTTTTCACATTAACTTTTTCATATCTCCATATCCCCGTCTCATCTAGGTTGCATCGTATTGGTATCATTATTGCTTTATCTGTGTAAGGGTTAGGCCAATAGATTCCAGTTTGATCATTACTTGACCATACATAGTTAAGCGCTTTCGCACTAAGCGGTGTAAAGCCGGTTTTGAAAACAACATAAATTCTTGCTGCATAATCATCATTGCTCTTATTTTTTTCATCTAAAACGGGTAAGGCTTGGTCTACTCGCCAGCTCCAGTTTAAGAATGGTGTTTCATTTATATCGATCTTTATTTTTTTATACAAAGCTGAAGCCGCTCGGGTGCTTCGAGCTAGTAAAAAATAATTTTTATTCTCTTGCTCGATTTTGTAGCTGGTTTTTCCTGCAAAAAATTTATTTTTCCAGCCCGCTAGATCCATGCTGCTGAAATTGCCAATTGTTATTTGGTCAGTATTGCTAGAGTTAGCAAAACTATCAATACTTAAAATGGACACTAATCCAAGAAATAAGGTTAAAATGATTTTATTAGTTTTGAGCATAACCGTCATATATATGCTAAATGTTTCTCTGGAATCCATTCGATGTTAACTAACGAATACTATACACATGACCAACATGGTCCTTATGAGTTCTATTCACTTGGTGATTTCAAGCTTGAATCAGGTGAAACTTTGCAAAATGCACACTTGGCGTATGCGACTCATGGAGAACTTAATCCTGCAAAAGACAACGTTATTTTATTTACCATCATGTTCTCAGGAACTTCTAAGAACATGGAGCACTATATAGGACCCGATAAAGCGCTGGATCCTAACAAGTACTGCATTATATTGCCGAATCAATTGGGCGGTGGTTTATCGACTTCGCCAAATAACATTGAGGCTTGTGTATCCCAAGCCGATTTTCCAAGTATATCGATAGCAGATGATGTGATTGCACAACATCAATTGCTAACTGAACATCTTGGGATTACGAAATTACAATTAGTAACGGGATGGTCAATGGGCGCCCAACAAACGTATGAATGGGCAATACGATATCCAGATATGGTAAAACGTGCGGCACCGATTGCAGGTACTGCAAAATGTACTCCACATAATGCTTTGTATGTAGATGTGTTTAGTGAGGCCGTCAGATCAGATCCAAATTTTAATAATGGAAATTATTCTGATCCTCATGCATGTGAGTTTGGGTTGAAAAAATTGGCGCATATCTTTGCGCTAATGGGTGTTTGTCCAGAGCTTTACAAACAACAACAATGGTCACGACTTGGGTTTGCTTCAATGCAAGAGATGTTAGAAGGCTTATGGGAAGCCTGGTTCAAGCCAATGGATCCCAATGTGTTACTCACACAGGCTAAAAAATGGCAAGACGGAGACAGTAGTTTACATACTAAAGGGGATCTGGCGGAATCATTGAAAAAGATTCAGGCAAAGACATGTGTCATTGCTTTCGAACAAGATATGTTTGTTCCCGTATCTGATTGCGCGTTTGAGCAGCAGCATATTAAGAACAGCGAGTTAAAAGTCATTCCATCATTGATGGGACATTTTGCCATGCTGGGTCTATTCGAAGAAGATTTTGCAGAAATTGACGCTACATTAGGAAACTTATTGTCATTTGATGTTTCCTAAGGCATATACACCTTAAAGTCTTTAAGGCTGTATAATTCTCATACTAAATATAATTTGGATTTTTAGTTTCGCTATGTCAGCACATTTTAGATGGTTTGGAGAACGTAACTCCGTTGAAGAGGTTGAAGAGGGTAAAACACTTGCGCCTAAATTTGACGAACATGGTTTAGTGCCTGCAGTTACAACAGCTGCAAAAACAGGTGAGTTATTAATGCTTGGCTATATGAATGCAGAAGCATTAGAGAAGACAATTGAAACCGGAGAGGCGCATTACTGGAGCCGTAGCCGTGAATGTTTATGGCACAAAGGTGCAACAAGTGGTTTGGTGCAAAAAATTGTTGAGTTACGAATTGACGATGACCAGGATGCGGTATGGCTAAGAGTAGATGTAGAAGGTGATGCGAGCTGTCATGTTGGTTATCGTTCGTGCTTTTATCGTGCTATCCCTACTGGTGGCGAACAGCAAGATGTACCAATCAAAATGGAATTCAAAGAATATAAAAAAGTATTCGATCCGAAAGAAGTATATGGAGATGCGCCAAATCCAACAAAGTTATAGGCAAGCTATTTAAAACCAGGTTATCTTTATTTTAAAAACCTCTTAATGGAAAAACTACAATCTTTTTACGACTCCTGGCTCGCAATTTTCGGGCCTAATCCATATCTAAAAGCATTTGGAATTGTATTAGCATTTGCAACCTTCGCGAGTGTTTTTAATTTTGTCATTATCCGATTTTTAAAGAAGCTAACTTCTAAAACTGCGTTTAAGGGCGATGATCGTTTTCTGGAACTGATTCAGAAACCTGTTTTCGTAAGCCTGGTTCTATTTGGTTTTGTGCAAGCGATTAGTGTTTTAACAATGCCTGAAAACGTAGTGCAAATTACGGTTGCAGTTCTTAAGACAATAGTTATTTTCGTATGGGCTTCGTTTGCAATTAGACTATCAAAGTTTCTATTGCAGGTCGTTAGTGCGGACGACAGCAGAGCACAGTTCATTCAGCGAAGTACCCTTCCATTATTTAGCAATCTTGCATTGTTAATTATCGTTGCAATAACAATTTATATGTTGTTTCTTGCATGGGGGATAGATGTAACTGCTTGGTTGGCTTCAGCTGGAATAATTGGATTAGCACTAAGCTTCGCGGCAAAAGATACGCTTGCAAATTTATTTGCGGGTGTGTTTATTTTAGCTGATACACCTTATAAAATTGGCGATTATATAGTTCTAGATTCAGGGGAACGTGGAAAGGTTACTCATATTGGCATTCGTAGCACAAGATTACTAACGCGTGATGATATTGAAATAACTGTGCCAAACTCAGTAATGGGTAATGCGAAAATTACCAACGAAGCTGGTGGCCCGCATAGTAAGCGGCGTATTAGGGTAAAGGTGGGTGCTGCATATGGAAGTGATGTGGACCAAGTGCGAGAAGTACTGCAAAAGGTAGCTGAAGAAAACGAAAAAGTATGTGGTTTGCCTGAGCCTCGTGTTCGATTTCGAAATTTTGGTGCTTCCAGTATTGATTTTGAATTATTATGTTGGATTGAACAGCCCGTTTTACGTGGTCAGGTTTTAGATCAGCTATATACTGAAGTTTACAAGCAATTCATGCAGCATGAAATTGAAATTCCTTATACTAAGCAAGATGTGTATATAAAAAGTATGCCTTCCGCATGAACGTTTTAAAGTAAAAATTGCCTATGGAAACTAAATCAGTCAAAGTGATAAGTAAATCTCAAGATCAAAAAGTAGCTGTTTGTGATGGAGGTGGTGGTGCTTTGGGGCATCCTAAAGTGTATTTGCCATTTGGTAATAAGTCTGAGGTAATTTGTTACTACTGTGGCAAACGTTTTTTAAAGTCTTGACCTATAAATGCTACTACTATCTCAAGTCATAGGGCTAATATCGTTGCACAAAAAGTTGCAATAGCGGCCATTAGTAAACTAACTATTTCATTTAGAATTTTTGTTCTTCCTGTAAATTTGGCTGCAATTTTTCATTTTCTATATTTCTTAAATCTGATCATAAAAGCTTATTTAAAGTGAGGTTAAATTATGTCTAAGGATAGAATCAGTGTCATGGTTACGTCGGGTAGTCGTGAACAATTACAAATGGCAGCTATGGTCGCATCTGTTGGTGCGGTTAGTGGTTCAGATGTGACAGTATTTCTATCAATGAATGCTTTGAAGTTTTTTATTAAAAACTCAAATGAATTGGCACCTGCGGAAGGTGAAATGGGTAGATTGATGGAAGAGAAAAATGCCCCCGACTTTATGGAGCTATTTTCTCAAGCTGTAGAGTACGGTGATGCTAAAATTTTCCCTTGTTCTATGGCAATCGATATACTGGAAGTGAAGCAAGATGATTTAGAGGACTTTGTTTCAGAGCCACTTGGGTTAACTGCATTTTTAGGTGACGCATCTGAGGGTCAGGTGTGGCACTTTTGAGTCTAAATTTAGTCTAATTATTTTAATCAAGGAGAGTGCGTGTGGCAGAACGAAAGATAGTGGATGCAAAAAATACATTTTGCCCAGGTCCATTAATGGAGTTGATTGGGCAAATGAAAATGGCAGAAGTGGGTGATGAGCTAGAAATTCTATCTACCGATCAAGGTTCTGCAAATGATATTCCTGAGTGGATAAATAAAGTTGGTCACGAAATGATAGACAGTTTTGAAAAAGAAGGTGTTTGGCACATCGTTGTTAAAAAAACAAAATAAATTTACGGCAATAATTATTAAAACATTAAAATATTCTAGATAGGAGATGTAGTCATGAAGATTCTCGTTGTTGGTGGCGGCATGGGCGGCACCATTCTAGCCAATAATCTTGCAAGAAGATTAAGCGCTGAGTTAAAAAGCGGAAAAGCTAGTATTACCATGCTTTCGGCTTCAGATAAGCATATGTATCAGCCAGGTTTGCTTTATGTGGCTGTCGGCAAGATGACTCCAGATGAGTTATATCGTGACCAAGTTAGCTTGCTTGAATCAAGTATCACATTTCGCGTGGATCCAGTGACGAAATTTAATCTCAAAGAAAATAATGTAGTTACCGAGAGCGGAAAACAATATGACTATGACATCATTGTTATTTCGACAGGATCGCGTGCGTATGCAGAAGGTACACCAGGTTTAGCAGAAAATGCATGTCAATTTTATACAGAACCTGACGCAGTAAAGATGTATAAGTCATTACAAAATTTTGAAGGTGGGAAAGTCGTTGTTGCGGTGGGTGTGCCACACAAATGCCCGATGGCGCCACTAGAAATTACCTTTATGTTGGCAGACTATTTCAGGGAACGTGATATTTGGGACAAAGTGCAACTGCATTACACATATCCAATTGGACGCGTTCATAGCTTAGAACCCGTAGCAAAATGGGCGCAGCCTGAGTTTGATCGTTTGGGAATCACATACGAAACTTTGTTCAATATGAAAGAAGTTACACCGGATAAAGTGATCAGCGAAGAAGGCACAGAGGCTGAATATGACTTACTTGTAACAGTGCCATCCCATAAAGGTATGCAGGTAATTGAAGATAGTGAGCTTGGTGCAGGTGGGTTTATACCAACAAACCGCACTCGATTAAATATTGAAGGTTATGAAAATGCTTTTGTTATTGGTGATACGACTAACTTGCCAATTAGTAAAGCGGGTTCGACTGCACACTTTGAAGCAGAAGCATTGGCGGAAAACATTGCTTCCACAATCAAAATAGGCACGCCTGTTCGTGATTATGATGGCAAAGTATTTTGTTTCATTGAGGCTGGTGAGGGTAAAGCAACTTATGCAATGTTTAATTATCAAAACCCACCTGATCCTAAAGCACCCACCAAAGGCATTCATTGGTTCAAGACTGCATATAATAAAATGTATTGGGCAAGTGCCCGTGGCCTACTGTAGGGAGTTATCATGAGCGAACTACAATCAATGCAAACAGAAGCGGAACGTATTTTCGAAAGTGCTGCGGATGCGCTTTCCGATGACATTGTTGGTCGATTGGGGTCGACAATGGGTGATGGATTGATGCTTCTTGACCAAGTGAGTCGCAGTAATTTGGATAAAGCCATACCGCTTATTGACCACTTGGTAGAGACTGGAGATTTAGAAAGGGCGGCAGGTCTTATTCGTGTGCTCGGTTCTGCTGGTGACGCACTTAGTGATGACATTGTTGGAAGATTGGGAGAGATGGCTAATTCTTTAATGATTATTGCAGACCGAATATCTCGCAATGAAAACATTCATAAATTATTAGACTTGCTCGAGCGAGATTATATGGTTGATATGCTCACCAGTATGTGTGAAGCAGCTGCATCTGCGAAGGCGAGCCACGACGTTCAATCTTCGGGCGGCATGATGGGCTTGTTGAAAACAATGAAAGATCCAGAAGTGCAACAAGCATTACGCTTTATGTCTAAGTTTAGTGCTGGGTTTAAAGACAGTTAATTTAATTAATTTTATTGTTTAAAAGCCTCTGTAATTATTTGTAGAGGCTTTTTATTCATGTCTACTTATTTTTTTCTTCTATTTTCGACCAAGTATCGCGTAAGGTAGCAATTCTATTAAACACTAATTTGTTATCTGATGAATATTTATTGTCTAAACCAAAGTAACCTTGGCGCTCAAACTGTAATCGATCATCCTTAGATATGTTTTCTGCATGAGGTTCAATTTTAGAATTTTGATAAATTACTAATGATTGATCATTTAGTGTATTCGTAAAATCTTCTGCAGCAGCAGGATTCGGCACATTAAATAATCTATCGTATAAACGTGTTTCTACGGTTAATGCATGCTTAGCAGAAACCCAATGTATAATTCCTTTTAATTTCTTTTTGTTTTTGCCTTTACTATCAGAATCATATTCACAGCGTAGTTCGGTAATTTCGCCAGCATTATTTTTAATAACTTGCTTGCATTTAATATCATAGGCATTTCGTAGACGAACTTCTTTGTTTGGTGCTAAACGAAAGTAATCTTTCGTGGGCACTTCCATGAAATCATCACGTTCAATATAAATTTCTTTTGAAAACGGAATACAGCGTTTACCGCGCTCATGATGTTTAGGATGATTGTTAGCGTTAAAATCCTCTTCTTGATTTTCTGGGTAGTTTTCAATTACAACTTTTAATGGATTGATCACGCACATAAGTCTATTTGCGCGTGGATCAAGATCTTCTCGAATACAATTCTCTAATACGCTCATCTCGATAAACGCATCCTTCTTGGTGATACCAATACGATCACAAAAGTCACGAATCGATTCTGGTGTGATACCGCGTCTGCGCATTCCAGATAAGGTTGGCATGCGAGGATCGTCCCAACCATCAACATGCTTTTCGGTAACTAACGTATTTAATTTTCGTTTGCTGCTTATCGTGTATTCAACGGATAACCGAGCAAATTCTATTTGCTGTGGATGGCTTGGTGTTTTTAATTCATCTAAAACCCAATCATATAAAGGTCGATGATCTTCAAATTCAAGAGTGCATAATGAGTGAGTGATATTTTCTATTGAGTCTGAAATGCAATGAGTGTAGTCGTACATTGGGTAAACACACCATTTGTCATCTGTTTTAGGGTGCGAGGCAAATTTTATACGGTATAGAACAGGGTCGCGCAAATTTATGTTGCCAGAAGCCATATCAATTTTAGCGCGCAACACGTGCTCACCTTCTTTGAATTCTCCTGCACGCATACGTGCAAATAATTCTAAGTTTTCATCAACACTGCGATTTCTATAAGGGCTTTCAATACCTGGCTCTGTCAAAGTGCCGCGTTGTTTGCGAATCTCATCTGCATCCAAGCTGCATACGTAGGCTTTTTTAAGTTTTATTAGCTCAATAGCATATTCATATAGTTGTTCAAAATAGTCTGATGCATGTTTTAACTCAGCCCAGTTAAACCCCAGCCATTGCACATCTTTTTTAATCGCATCGATGTACTCTTGGCTTTCTTTTTCAGGGTTGGTGTCATCAAAGCGCAAGTTACATTTGCCATTGTAGTCATTTGCGATGCCAAAATTGAGACAAATAGATTTTGCATGTCCAATATGTAAGTAGCCATTTGGTTCAGGAGGGAAACGCGTAATTACATTTCCATCATTTTTACCACTAGCGATATCTTTATCTATGATATTGCGTATAAAATTAGCAGGCTGTTCAGGAGAATTGCTCATAATTAGTTGGTCAATGAATAATTGAATACATTATATAGAGTAGGAAATACAATTGAGTCCATTATTGAAAAAAATATTAATTATTGGTGCGCCTATATTTTTACGTCAGTTATTTCGCGGTAAAAATATATATAAGAAATTAGGATTAACTTTATCAGTATTGATCGCAGGCGTGTGGTTATATAGTAACTACATATCGCCCGCACTTAAAGATATTGTTATTGCGACTCCAGTTGCTGATCAGTCGGTCTTATCAGATATAGCTGGATTATACGAGTCACAAATTTCTGGAGTAATGGTAACTACAATAGGTGAGGTAACACGAATTTTAGCGAATGATGAAAAAGGTTCTCGTCACCAACGATTTATCATTGCAACGCATGATGGTGTCTCAGTTCTTATAGCACACAATATTGATCTTGCACCCTCAGTACCGGTACGTATTGGTGATGAGGTTAGCCTATATGGCCAATATGAATGGAATCATAAAGGAGGTGTTCTGCACTGGACGCATCATGACCCAAATAAAACCCATGAAGAAGGCTGGATTGAACATCAAGGTAGGCGTTATGAATAATATTGCTAGTTATGAAGACGATGCGGTATTCGCGTTATACTTTTTGTAACGCTTTAATACTTTTTTCACATAACCTTTCGTTTCTGCGTAGGGCGGAATACCGCCATATTTTTCAACAGCATGTGGGCCGGCATTATAGGCGGCAAGTGCGAGTTCTGTATTATCATTAAAGCGGGCTAACATTTGACTAAAATATTTGATACCACCACGGATATTTGAATTTGCATCGAATGAATCTTTAACGCCTAACTCCTTCGCGGTTGCAGGCATGAGTTGCATTAAACCACGTGCTCCAACAGAAGAAATTGCTTTACGGTCAAAACAGGATTCGATCGCAATAATAGCTTTAACTAAATTAGGATCAACTTCGTATGCAATTGAATAAGCTTGAATGGCATCTGCATAGCTGCTAGCGCGTTTTTCAAGTTTTTTTGCAGTCATATTTCGACAAGAAACCACCGCAGTGGGCCTGCCTATCGTTGCCATTAGGGTGTATCTTTCCTGCGGCATTTTTCGGTCGGTAATCCAGCTTGTCCCATCGTTCTCTTTGTAGACATAAAATTCTGCCTGAATTTGCATCGGTAATAGTAAAGCTGATAGGGCCAGGCTGAGAATTACAGTGATGATCAATCTGTGTCGTTTAAAGGTCATGTCAAGAGATGAGGTGATTGAGGTATGATTGTATCTAATTAGTGTTTTCTGGGTATCCATTCTATGCTGTGAATATTACCATTTATCACGCAGGATACTATTTTGATAAACAACATTTTAACAATAAATAGTTTGTAATTTTATTCTCTTATCAATTTGAGTGCTGAATTAACTAATCTCAGTAAAGAAAAACAGCGCATGGAACATATTTTGCTCAAGCCGTTGCTAAGCGAAGCAATAATCGAGCGATTAATTGACTTGGGTGTAAGAGACATAACAAAACTGTCAATTTTCTCAAGTCTAGAGTCAACCAACGATTATCTTTTAAGCGAAGTAAATAATTTTAATGAAGTTTATGTATGTTTGGCAGAACAACAAACACACGGACGTGGGCGTTATGGGCATCAATGGATTTCCCCGCCAGGGTGTAACATCTATTTATCAATGTTGTGGCCCATTTCTAAAAGGCAAATGCAATATGATTTACTCAGTCTTTGGTTGTTGTTGGCTATCGCGGATGTTCTGACTACATACGACATCAAAGATATTCAATTGAAGTGGCCCAATGATATATGTGTCGCAGATAAAAAATTAGCAGGGGTGTTGGTGGAGCAAAAGCTTGGTCAAACGAACAGTAATTTAGTGATTGGTGTTGGTTTGAATGTTGCCATGTCAAAACAAAGTAGTACGGAGCTTGATAGGCCGTGGATAGACTTACATATAATTAAGCCTGATATTACATATTCGAGAAATGAAATAGCAGCGGATCTGCTCGCGAAGTTTCATCAAACTATACGTGACTTTGAGGATGGTAGATTGAGAAATTTGCCAGCTAAATGGCATCACTATGATATGTTATTAGATCAACATATTCATTTTCTAAAAAATGAAAGAATACAAGAAGGAATCGTTAAGGGAGTGGATGACGCTGGAAATCTGATAATTGATTTGGATGGGAATATTGAACACTTTCATAGTGCAGATGTGCGTGAAATAAAATTGAATTAAAAATATGAAGTTACTAATTGATTTGGGAAATAGTCGTTGCAAGTATGCGGTGATGCAGCAAGATGGGAGTATGGAGTATGGGATACAGAATTATTCGCCATTTGGAAAACTGTATAGTGTGAAATCTTTGTGCGATAAATTTGGCGATACTGAAGGGGTGATCATCTGCTCTGTATTAAGTGAAAAAATGAATAATGAAATAAAAACGACACTTGTTGAAAAAGATGGGCGAGACGTTTTTTTTCTACAACCAAATGAAAATAGTTTTGGAATTGATCTCAAATATAATGATCCAAGCACGATGGGTGCAGACAGACTTGCTGCACTAATTTCAGCGCATGAAAAATATTTGGGTAATAGTTGCATTATTGATTGTGGTACTGCCGTTACCGTTGATTTTCTCAATGCAAAAGGAGTGCATCAAGGTGGCGTGATATTGCCAGGATATAAAACGATGGGAAAAGCTTTGTTGGCGAATACCAAAATCAAAATAAAACAAGCGAGTGAAGGATTTAATTTACTAGCAAACAGCACTGAAGCTGCAATTTATACAGGTTGTGTTAGTGCAGTGGTGGGTGGCATTGAGTATGTTGTAAATAAGTCGACATCAGACTACGATGCTTTTGAGCAAATTATCCTCACTGGAGGAGCATCAGAAAAAGTGAATGAGTATTTTTCTAAATCTTTTCAGGAATTACCATTGTTGTTAGATGCTAATTTGCTACTCGATGGATTAAAAGTTGTTGCAGAACGCACATAAGACTCATACTTCATCATGCGCTCCTTATTTATTCTGTTACTCGCTATTAATTTCAGTTACTTGGCTTGGGGGGTGGCATTTTCTGAAAAAAGCAAGGTGGCTGAGCCTGTGACTCAAATTCAAGCACAGCAGACACTGAATTTATTAAGTGAGCTGGATTATAAAAAAGTATCTAATGAACAACAGCTACTTGCTAAAGTAAAAACAAAAAATTCACAGAAAAATCCATTGGATAAAATATTGTCTCCTTCAATGGCGCCTGCTAAAACATGTTATTCCTTGGGGCCAATCTTGGATGAAAACGAGAGTAATAAATTAAAGCAAAAATTGAAACAAAATGGTTTTCAGCCCAAGCATAAAGCTATTACAGATAAAGAACCTAAATCATATTGGGTTTACTTTCCGGTGGAAAAGACTCTTGCAGATGCAAAAGCCGTGGTTAATCAACTGCGGGATGCAAATGTTGATGACTACTTCATAGTTCGTAAAGGTAAATTTACAAATGCAATTTCGATGGGTTTATATAATAGTTACAGTCGAGCCAAGATAAGGATGAGGGGGTTAAGGAAACTGGGCTTTAATCCAAAAGTTCAAACACGCTATAAAGATGTAACGCGACACTGGTTGGATTTTCAAGAAACAGACTCAAAAAGACTGGATACTAGTGTTTGGGAAAATGTACAAAAAGACAACCCATTACAAAAACTTGCTAGGCCTTGTGTTGCGTCAAAATCTAAGACACTCAAGAAAAACTAGGTGTAAATGGAGCCACCTAACAGATTCGAACTGTTGACCTACTGATTACAAATCAGTTGCTCTACCAACTGAGCTAAGGTGGCATGGCTAGAGAAGAAGTGAATATTGCCTTTGGCTGATCTACAAATCAAGGCTTTATGAAATCCACTTGTGAGAATGAATTTACCTTTTGGTAAATAAAAATCCTTTTTTGGATGCTACCATTCATAGAAGTAATTTATGTATTCGAGTACTTCATGTTTAAAACTACGTTAAAGATCTCAAGAAATTTGTTTCTGCTGGGCTATTTAGGATTGCTTGTTGCATGTGCAAGCGCATCCAAAGAATATGAAAATGGGGTTGATGAGTCATTGAGTCAAGCGGCTCCGTTAGATGGTATCTGGAAAGGAGAGTTCGATATTCGCGGTCGTGGCCCTTATGATTTCACTGCAGTACAGCTTAACGATAAAGCTTTTGCTTTTAGTTTAAAAGCTAAGGCAATGTGTATTGGCACCTTCACTTTTGATGGCAAACACACATTACATAAATATGTATTGTTTGCATTGGATGGTGGGCCTTTTGATTGGGCAACGCTTACAGGGACGGTCTCAAATAATGAAGCGGGGCAAGAACAGATTCTTTCGCATTTTAAAACGTTGAATGGTGGAGATACGGGCGCATTAAATATTGCATATAGCGAAATTTATAATCAGCCATCCTCATTAGAATTTGTGCATGGTGATTGGATATATACTGACCGGGATGAATTAACCTCAACAATTGAAGTCGATGAGCAGGGACTGCTTACAGGGAGTGATACAGACAATTGTCAGTTCATAGGGAAGGTAAGAGTTATTAATTCTAAATATAATGCATACCACACCAGCATCAGCATTTCTGAATGTGGGTCTACTAGTGGAGATTATGAAGGTGTATCTTTTCTAGATAATGGAATTTTTACGATGCAAATTGCTAACCCGCAATATGCGTTGCATTATGCTTTTCATAAAAAATAGATTTACTCTTACAAAATAAACTTTATGTTTATTTAATCAAACATGTCAGTTGCTAAATTTTATCCTTTCAATGGAGGCCGTGGGCGTTTGCGATTGGGTTTGAATTCAATAGCATTATCTGAATGGCTTCTTTATGAGGATGATTTTAAAAACCGAATACATGAAAAAAAACAGCTTATCAAATCTGAAGGTGAGCGCGTTTTATGTTTCGTGCAGAATAGTATCAATGCTCAACGTGAACTGCTGGACTTACTGTTAGCACACATAAAAAAATATCACCCAATAGAATTTGATGTAACAGATGAGTCAATACATAGTAAATTAGAAAATGTATTCTATTCTTTTACAGATTATCAAAATAACCCACTTGAGCTAGTCAGCTACTTAATTGGTGATGATATATGTCTGCTTAATGAAGAGAACGATGATTTTAGGCTAATTGCAGCTTCAGTATGCGCGCCAACGTGGTGGGATCTGCAAGAAAAAATAGGTAAGCCCCTAGCCGACATACATGCGCCAATTGCAGATCTAGAAGAAAAAATAGGTCGAATGATTCGACACTTCCTAAAAAATTTAAAAACGGATGATTGTTTTCAACGATCAAATTGGTTTTTGTTTAGTTGCCCTGATTACTGTGTGTTTCCAAATTGTTTTGATTTTTATTCTAATATGAAAAACGTTTCTCTTGATAATATTGAGTCAACGTTGTTTCTGCGTAGTGAGAGACAAACATTTCGTAGGATGGAGAAAACCAATCATATTGTGTTTGGTATTAAGGTCTATGTGGAGCCAATCACTATTGCAAAGAAGAATTTAGCAATCGCAGAGGATTTAAACTTAGCTTTACTAACAATGAGCGATCAACAAAAGCAAGATTTAGGGATAACTTTTGTTGAAAGGCCGCTTAGGTCGTACCTAGCAGAAGTGATTCGCGCTAAATCTTAGTACTAGCCTAAGATAGGATCGCCGCGTCCGATTGCATAGTACTTTATTCCAAGTTGCTGCATTAAGCTTGGTTCATATAAATTGCGTCCATCAAATATCGTAGCTTCAGATAAATTCTTTTTAATCGAATCAAAATTAGGACTTTTGAACTCATTCCATTCTGTAACTAATACCAGTGCATCAGCTGCATTTAGTGTTGCATCTTTGTCATCACATAGTTTTAATTCTGTTTTTTCACCGTAGATGCGCTTACATTCATCCATCGCTACTGGATCATACGCCTGAACTTTTGCTCCGGCCTTCCATAGGGACTCCATTAGCACGCGGCTGGAAGCTTCGCGCATATCGTCTGTGTTGGGTTTAAATGCAAGTCCCCATAAAGCTATAACTTTGTCTTTTAAGTTTTCATTAAAGTGTTTATTAATCTTATTAAACAACACATTTTTTTGGTTTTGATTAACTAGATCAACTGCAGAAACCAATTTCGCTTCATAATTCACTTCTTTGGCGATATGTTGAAGTGCTTTGACATCTTTTGGGAAACATGAGCCACCATATCCACAGCCTGGATAAATAAATTGATAACCAATGCGGGGGTCTGAGCCAATACCGTGACGAACTTCCTCGATGTCTGCGCCCAAACGTTCTGCAATATTCGCAAGTTCATTCATGAAACTGATTTTTGTTGCTAATATTGCATTAGCTGCATATTTAGTAAGCTCTGCAGATGCTGGTTCCATAATGTGCACCCGATCGCGGCTACGGTTGAAAGGTGCATATAGTGCACGCATTAATTCTGCAGTGCGAGGGTTTTCAACACCGACGATGATACGGTCTGGCTTCATGAAGTCTTCTATTGCTGCACCTTCTTTCAAAAATTCTGGATTTGATACGACATCAAATTCAATAGATGAATCTCTTTTTTCTAATTCAGATTTGATTGTGTTGGTAACTTTTTCTGCCGTACCAACTGGAACCGTTGATTTATTCACGATGACTTTATACTCGTCCATTCCAATGCCAATGGTTTCAGCAACCTTTAAAACATGTTGTAAGTCTGCTGATCCATCTTCATCTGGCGGTGTGCCAACTGCAATGAATTGAAATAGACCATGCTCGATGCCCTCATCTGCATTGAGTGTAAAATCAATACGCGTAGCTTCAACATTGGTTTGAATGAGTTCTTGTAAACCCGGCTCATGAATCGGGACGATGCATTGTTTTAGCTTCTCTATTCGATCTGGATCGATATCAACACAAAGTACGTTATTTCCTACCTGTGCCAAGCAAGCCGCAGTAACTAAACCAACATATCCTGAGCCATAAATTGTTACGTTCATTTTCTAATTTTCTAATTTTCTAATTGAATGAGTTTTCTAATCTTTTAGTCATATCTCATAATAGCCTTACTAGTATGATAATAATGTTAACGCAGTCATTTTACGTAAGCTTAACAATCCATTAAGCTACCGGCGCGCAAATTTTGAGTTTGAACCTTGTAGCAGCTCACATTATTGACAGTTTGCTGATGTGTCGAGCACAATATTTTTATGGAGGGGTGGCCGAGTGGTTAAAGGCGACGGACTGTAAATCCGTTCTCTCTGAGTACGCTGGTTCGAATCCAGCCCCCTCCACCAGACATGCGCATGGCAATTGTGCGCAAATTGAGAATGACGAAGTCATTCACACTATTGCGGGTGTAGTTCAATGGTAGAACCTCAGCCTTCCAAGCTGATGATGTCGGTTC
>JBCCEI010000026.1:0-21627 GCA_039030355.1 Pseudomonadota bacterium
CGCGTCATTATTACAGCAGATACTAAACAATGGGCGCGCGCAGCCGCTGCTTCAATGACTGGATTTGCCACTTCTGTAATTCGTTGTAAATTAGAGGCTGCGGTAGAAAGCGAGATTGCAGAAGAAGATACACCAGACGGTCGTCCGGGAATTAGTGTACTTCTCTTCACAATGAGTTCTAAAACAATAGCAGGACAGTTAATCGATCGGATTGGCCAATGTGTGATGACCTGTCCAACCACAGCTTGTTTTAATGGTTTGGAATCTGAAAACTCTGTTTCTGTTGGTGGAAAGTTGCGTTACTTTGGAGATGGACACCAAATTAGTAAAGTCATTGACGGGATTCGCTCTTGGCGAATACCGGTTATGGAAGGTGAATTTTTAATTGATGATCAATTTGGCATTCAGCCTGCTATTGGCGGTGGTAACCTAATTATCTTTGGTCCTCGCAAGAGTACAACATTGCGTGCCTCAGTAGCAGCGGCTAATGCAATGCGAGAAGTTGCTGGTGTTTTTCTACCCTTTCCACAAGGACTAGTGCGTTCAGGTAGTAAAGTTGGCGCAAAGTATAAAGGTCTTATTGCCTCCACAAATGATGCATATTGTCCAACTTTGCGTGTTAGATCAGAAAATAGCGTTGTGCCAGAAAACGTAGAAGCCGTATATGAAATTGTAGTTGATGGCCTAAGCGAAGAGGCTATAAAAGAATCTATGCGACGTGGTATTCATGCTGCAGCTGAAAAAGGTGCAACGATGATTACAGCTGGAAACTATGGCGGAGATTTAGGTAAGTTTCATTTCCATCTGCATGAAATTGCAAACGAGAAGAAACCCAAGAATATCTAATCAAAACATAAAGATATAATAATAATTCAGATTTAAGTTAAATATGTCTGTTACTCATTTAAAGCTGTATACCAAACCGGATGTACCATTAGAGGCTGAGGTTATAACGCCAGCGAGCTTAGAGAACTTATCTCAATCAGGTATTGAGCATTTACCTGTCATGCATGGCAATGTGAAAGCAAACTTAGGCGACTTTTTTAAGGTTACAGGTAAAGGTTCGTCTGAAATCCATGTTGAAGGTGATCTAAGTGCTGTGAAAATGATTGGTGCGGGTATGTCGCAAGGCAAATTAACCGTGGATGGCGATGTTGGCATGCATTTAGGTCTCGGAATGTCAGGCGGCGAAATTATCATTAATGGCAATGCTGGAGATTGGGTCGGACCGGAGATGTCAGGAGGTCGCATCACAGTTAAAAAGAATGCAGGTCATATGGTGGGTGCTGCATATCGTGGTCATGCAGTTGGTATCACTGGTGGAGAAATTTTTATTCATGGTGACGCGAAGAACGAAATAGGAAGTGCAATGCGGCGCGGGTTTATCGCAATTGGTGGAAATGCAGGTGATTTTACAGGTGTGAATATGTTAGCCGGTACAGTTCTAGTTTTGGGAGAATTAGGAATTCGTACTGGCGCAGGCATGCGTCGCGGTACAATTGCATCACTGAATGATGCGCCGATGTTGCCTAGTTTCGAGTATTCTTGTACATATCATCCATTGTTTTTGCGACTATATTTTTCAAAACTTCGTGCAAATGGATTCAAAAGAAAAATTAGTGACAAACATATGAATGGTAAATTCAAACGTTATTGCGGTGACTCGATCGAATTAAATCGTGGCGAAGTGCTTTTGTTTGATCGTTAATATTTTTAGATTTGTAAAATAGGAGAGGTTAGATGACTACAGTTGTAACTGAAAATTGTAAGGGTTGCCGATTTACAGATTGCGTATCGGTTTGCCCTGTTGCATGCTTTCATTATGATGATGAAATGCTATATATCGACCCAGATGTTTGTATCGACTGCAGTGCATGCATTCCCGAGTGTCCAGTGGAAGCAATCTTCGAAGAAGACGATATTCCTGAAGGCCAAGAAGATTGGGTTGAAATTAATGCAGAGAAAAGCGGTGATCTTCCATTAATAGATGAGCCTATGGATCCGCTTCCAGGTGCAGAAGATCGAAAATCAGAATTAGGCTTCTAATTTGTAGCATTATTTTTTCTATTGACGCACAGCATGATGATGTGCGTTTTTGTTTTTAAAATTAAAAAACACGACAGGAGTGATGAATGAGTGTTGGTAGCGAAAGTAATCCACTACGTGTAGCAATCGTTGGCAGCGGCCCAAGTGGGTTTTATGCAACAGAAGCATTAATTAAATCAGACCTTACTGTAGAGATTGATTTAATCGAAAGACTGCCCGCACCATTTGGCTTAGTACGCAGTGGTGTAGCGCCTGATCATCCAAAGATCAAGCAAGCTATCGAAGTGTATAAAAAAATTGCACAAAACCCAGAATTTAATTTTGTTGGTAATGTTACCGTTGGGAAAGATGTCAAAGCAGAAGAGTTACAAGAAACACACCATGCTGTAATTTATACATGTGGAGCAGAAACTGATCGTAAATTAGGTGTACCAGGCGAAGATTTGGAAGGCAGCTACACCGCAACTGAATTTGTGGGTTGGTATAATGGCCATCCAGATTATCGTGACCGCACTTTTGATTTATCACACGAAACTGCAATTGTTATTGGACAAGGTAATGTTGCTGCAGATGTGTCACGCATTTTAGCTAAATCGGTAGATGAGCTAAAACATACGGATATTTCACAACATGCATTAGATGCGTTGGCTGAGAGCAAAGTTAAAACTATCTATGTTGTAGGCAGACGTGGTCCAGCGCAGGCCAAGTTTGCATCAAAAGAGTTAAAAGAATTTTTAGAAATTGAAAATTGTCGTCCTTATATTGATCCAATAGAGCTAGAGCTCAATGAAACCAGTAAACAAGAACTGGAAATGAAAGAAGGGCGCGGAAATAAAAAGAATGTGGAAATATTCCAAAAGTTTGCAGAGTCTGAAGACACAGGTAAGCCACGAATTTGTATTTCTACCTTCTTAAAGAGCCCAATTCGTTTAGAAGGAAATGGCCGGCTTGAAAAAGTTGTGTTTGAGCACAATACTTTAGATGGCGAGCCTTTTAAACAATCATGCAAAGGCACAGGCGAAACCATGGAAATCGATTGCGGAATTTTATTCCGCAGTATTGGTTATAACGGTGTGCCTATTCCAGGCGTTCCGTTTTATGATCGTTGGGGTACTATTCCAAATGAAAATGGTCGAATCACAAGCGAACATGGTGGCGATGTAGTTCCAGGTTTATACACTGCAGGTTGGATCAAACGTGGTCCTTCAGGAATTATCGGAACCAACCGTGCCTGTGCGGTGGAATCAGTAGACATGTTGTTAGAAGATGTGTCGAAGTTAGATGCAGATAAGTCGGGCCGTGAAGCCTTATATAAAATCCTAGATACAAATGGTGTCCAATATATCAACTACCCGCAATGGGAAAAAATTGATGCTGCAGAAGTAGCGGCAGGTGAGCCAAAAGAAAAGCCACGTGAGAAATTTACCCGTCGCGATGAAATGTTAGCGATTGCAAATGCATAAACTCCCGCATTGAAAATTAAAGCATTTTCTCCAGTTTTATAACTAAGCTACTGGTTAATATCGTCTATAGGGCAATATGCATCTTATCCGTCGTTAGTGTAATCTTTAGCCTGAATTTTTGGCAGTGAACAACAAATTTCAATGGAGTTACCAATCATGCGAATGTTTAGGCTCAAGTATTATTTACTTTGTAGTTTTTTCTTATCAATTATGGTTTTTTCAATCATGCCAGTACATGCTGACGGAGTTTCAGGATCGGCAGGCGGGGCAAACTCGACTGGTGCTGATTCACAATTAGAAACTTGCGCGGAACCATTAGGCACATTAGCGGTTCATGAAGACCAACATTCCACCTGGTGGCACAGTTACTATCGCCGTTACCCAACCTTAGGTAGTACCACCCCATTGCTACGTTTAATGGTTCAGCAATCTAATTGTTTTGTTGTAGTGGAGCGAGGCAAAGCGATGAAAGAAGTGATGGGTGAGCGCGGACTCGAAGCCACTGGTGAAACGCGCGAAGGTAGTAATTTTGGTAAAGGTCAAATGGTGGCAGCGGATTATACTATGAGCCCTGAAATTCAAATTTCGGAAGAAACAGGAGGCGCTAAGGGTAAATTGTTTGGCAAATTAGGTGGAGCAGGCGATCTTCTAGATAGTGTAGCTGGAAAATTAAAAAGAGATGAAGCTTCAACAACATTATTATTAATTGATAATCGATCCAGTGTGCAAATTGCTGCAGCACAAGGTTCATCGAAAAAATTCAGCTTTGGTGGCGGTATTGGTATTTTTGGTAGTCAAGGTGGTGGAACAGCCAGTGCATTTACTAAAACCCCAGAAGGCAAAGTAATTGCAGCAGCTTTTGCTAATTCCTATAACAATATGGTGAAAGCATTGCGTAACTACAAAGCGCAAACTGTAGACGGGGGACTTGGTAAAGGCGGCAAACTCGAAGTAGGTAACTAGCCTTTTCTAAAAGTGATTTTGTAGAGGCAGCCTCAGGGCTGCCTTTTTTATTGTCAAAAAAAACATGAGTAGTATCAAAATGTCGCCTAACACAAAACCAAATTCCATAAGTTTATTCGAAGCGATGACATGGTGGTTAAAGCTAGGCTTTATAAGTTTTGGTGGGCCAGCAGGGCAAATCAGTATGATGCACCAAGAGTTGGTGGAACGCAGGCATTGGATTTCTGAACATCGTTTTTTGCATGCCTTAAATTACACCATGGTTCTGCCAGGGCCAGAGGCGCAACAACTCGCAACCTACATGGGTTGGCTTATGCATGGAGTTAAGGGTGGGTTGATCGCTGGTATTTTATTTGTTTTGCCGTCATTGTTCATCATTATTGCGCTTACTTGGATCTATTTGGAATATGGAAACACACAACTTGTTTCAGGTGTATTGTATGGTGTAAAGCCTGCTGTTACGGCTATTGTATTATTTGCTGCGTATCGTATTGGTTCGCGAGCATTAAAAAATAATGTGCTGCGTGTAATGGCACTGCTGGCCTTTATTGCTATTTTCTTTTTCAACGCACCTTTTCCATTCATTGTGATTGGGGCAGGATTACTAGGCTTTACTGGTTCAAAAATAATGCCGAAAGCATTTAATGCCGAGTTGCATAAAACTGAAGCACATGACTCTTATGGGTCTGCAATTATAGATGACGACACGCCGGTTCCAAGTTATGCAAAGTTTAGCTGGGCAAGGTTAATTTCATTTCTAATTATTGGAGTGGGCTTAGGTTTTGCAGTGTTGGGTGCATTGATATTCAAATTTGGTTGGGATCACACACTTACACAAATGGGTATATTTTTTACTAAAGCAGCACTCGTTACTTTTGGTGGTGCATATGCCGTGCTGCCCTATGTTTATCAAGGTGGGGTAGACCAGTTCGGCTGGTTAACGGGCACTCAAATGATTGATGGCTTAGCGCTAGGTGAAACCACGCCTGGGCCACTTATTATGGTGGTGACCTTTGTTGGGTTTGTTGGCGGTTGGACAAAAGAACTGTTTGGACCTGAACTATTGCCTCAAGCTGGAATTATTGCTGCATGTGTAGTGACCTTTTTTACGTTCTTACCGAGCCTTTTGTTTATCTTCATTGGTGGTCCTGCAATTGAAGCAACAAGAGGGGTTTTGCACTTCACTGCACCACTATTAGGAATCACTGCTGCAGTGGTGGGAGTAATCATTAATCTTGCATTGTTTTTTGCTTACCACGTACTGTGGCCGAATAGATTTGAAGGTAGCTTTGATTGGATTTCACTCGTAGTTGGGATTGTAGCTTTTATTGCATTATTTAAGTTTAAAGTTGACATTGTTAGGGTAATTCTAGGTTGTGCAATATTTGGTTGGATGTTTTCATTATTTTCCTAATATGAATGCGAAAAAATTTCAAAAAGAGATTCGTGCTTTGATTGAGCCGGATTATATGGAGCAAACAAAGTTTTTTTTTAAAACTGAAAAAGGCGAATATTCTGAGCATGATGTATTTTTAGGTATTCGTGTTCCAAAACTTCGCACTCTTTCTAAGCGCTATAAAGAAATTTCGATTGCTGAGATTGAGAAATTATTGCAATCTAAATATCACGAAGAACGTCTTTGTGCGTTATTTTTGTTGACACACTATTTTGAAAATGGAAGTAATAAAGAACGCATCACTATCTATAAGCTATATTTAAATAACACCCAACATATAAATAACTGGGATTTGGTAGATGTGTCGGCTTATAAGGTTATGGGTGCGCATTTATTTGAGAGGAGTCGAAAACCACTATATAAGCTTGCCAAGTCTAAAAGTCTGTGGGAGAGGCGAATTTCCATTGTGTCTACCTATTATTTTATAAAACGTAAACAATTTGATGACACGCTAGCCCTTGCTGAATCATTGCTTAATGATGAGGAAGATTTAATGCATAAAGCAGTTGGATGGATGTTGCGTGAAGTGGGTAAGAATAATATTAACGTTGAAAAGAAGTTTTTAAAGAAGCACTATAAAAACATACCAAGAACAACACTGCGGTATGCAATAGAACGATTTTCCGAAGAGGAAAGAAAGAAATTTTTAAATGGACCGGTCTGATAATTTTCTAAAACTCAAAGGTAATAATATATGAATGCGATAGAAGCGATCTATAAGCGCCGCTCAGTCAAACACTTTGATGCCACACACCAGATATCAAAAGAAGAAGAAACAAAGTTGTTTGAAGCGATGATTCAAGCGCCAACCAGTTTTAACATTCAGCATTGGCGTTTTGTTGTGATTCGCGATGCTAATTTACGTGCACAGATTCGGTCGGAGTATGGCAATGATCAAGCACAAATGACTGATGCCTCGCTCTTGGTATTATTTACAGCCGATGTTAAAGCATGGACGAAAAATCCTGAACGCTATTGGCAAAATGCTCCAAAAGATGTTGCTGAATTATTGGTGAATTGGATGGGCCCATTTCATGAAGGGAAAGAAGATTTGCAACGGGATGAGGCGCAGCGTTCAATTGGAATGGCCATGCAAACGCTAATGTTAAGTGCGCAGGAATTAGGTTATGAGACATGCCCGATGATTGGCTTTGATCTTGAAAAAGTGGCCGAGCTTGTTAAATTACCAGATGACCATGTAATTGGGCCAATGGTAGCCATTGGAAAGGGCACAAAAGCGCCATGGCCAAAACCTGGTCAATTATCATTAGATGAAGTTCTTATTGAGAATTCCTTTTAATTTTTAGTTTTTGAAAGGATATATTCGAAAATATGGTCTATTAGTATCTGATCTATAAATTTTTACACTATTTGGAGAGGTTATGCGCAAGCTCGTATTTTTAATTATTCCCCTACTATTTATAACTTTTCCCTTGGCTTCACAAGCCGAGGAAACGAAAGCAGAAAAGCCAGCGGTCTATGCGGTGACGATGCATGCGGACTGGTGTGGTGCTTGTAAAGCTTTAGCCCCAAAAATTTCACAAGCGCGTGAAACAGCAAAGCTGGATGAAAAAGAAGTTCTATTTGTTAAGTTCGATTTAACTAATGATAAAACTAAGCATCAGGCCGGAATGATGGCAGCGGCGCTGGGAATTACAGAACTGTATATGAGTAATGCTGGTAAAACGGGATTTTTATTATTAATAAATGCTGAATCTGGTGAAATAATTGCACGTATAACAAGTAAACAAGATGTCGAGAGTATATCGGCAAAAATTACCGAAAAGATTGAAGAGGTTATTTCTTGATTAAAATTTAATTCAATCAACAGTTATAGAGATAAACATGTGATAATTTTTTGGCACTAAAGGTTTATAGAATTTATATAGTATCAATTGATTTAACACATTAAGAGATTCTATTTGATCGTTAAAGCCAGATATATTGCGTCTTTTTATAATTATTTTTAATAAGCGTTATTAGGCTTTTACAGAAAATGTACAAATGGTTTGAATTTATTTTTTGACTTACTAAAATGCTAATAAGCGTATTAATTCATTAAAGAGAGAGGTGGTACGTTATGAGCTTTTTTTCTTCTGACCACAAACGGCATGAATATTTCGAGCATCTAAAATCGAGTTGGGCCGAGTCTGTAATTCTAATCGTCTTCGCAGTGGCGTTATTGTTTATGGTGTTGAGTAGTGCTGTAAGTTACGGATAACCCTTCCAAGTCACAATTTTCTCAACTATAAAAACCCTCGTTGTAGCTCCGCTATAACGAGGGTTTTTCGTTTCTGGATAATATAAGAATGGCTTTGGCTTTCCCTAGCCAAAAATAATATAGATTAAATCCAGTTATTGAATTCATTACCGCGTTGAGTGATGAGATTTCACTTTGATATTAAAAGCATCGCAATGGGTTCAATGAGTACAAATTAACCAATTCACTTTAGGTAAATTATCATATGTAACCATCATGAACTGAAAATATAAACACATCCATAGTCAATAGTAATAATAAATTTTAGTTGACTAGAGCGTTGTGAATATATCTAGTGATAATCTATTAGTATGTTTCGTAAACGTGTTATAAACGGAAGATGAATACCGTTATTTCTATCGCAAATTTATCCAAAATCTACAGTAGTGGACATCGTGCATTAAACGAAGTTAGTTTAGATATACATGCGGGTGAAATTCTTGCGCTACTTGGTCCTAATGGTGCAGGTAAAACAACTTTAATTTCTATTATTTGTGGAATTGTAAACGCAAGTGAAGGTTCGGTTAAGATTGATGGGCGCAATATTATTGATGATTACAGAATTACTCGAAGCAAGGTTGGTTTGGTCCCACAAGAACTGACACTAAGTATGTTTGTGTCAGTTTGGGATACGGTTTGCTTTAGCCGCGGTTTATTTGGTAAAAAACCAAATCAAGAGTATTTGGAGAAATTATTAAAAGATTTATCTTTATGGGATAAGAAAGATAATGACATTCTGACGCTTTCAGGAGGTATGAAACGAAGAGTATTAATTGCAAAGGCACTGTCCCATGAGCCAGAAATTTTGTTTCTTGATGAGCCAACAGCAGGTGTGGATGTAGAACTGCGCAAAGACATGTGGGACTTAGTTGAAAAGTTAAGACAATCAGGGGTAACGATTATATTAACGACGCATTACATTGAAGAGGCAGAAGAAATAGCTGACAGAGTTGGTGTAATAAATAATGGTCAGTTACTTATCATTGATGATAAGGATGCCTTAAAACATAAATTAGGCACTCGTCAGATGACTATTGATTTAGAACAAGCCATTGAACAAATACCACAATCACTTTCAGCATGGTCTTTAGAGCTTATATCTGAAGGTTGTCAACTAATCTACACCTATGACAGCCATAGTAAACATACAGGTATTGCTGAATTGTTACGTGCAATTGATCAGGCAGGACTGCTACTAAAAGATGTGAACACATCGCAGAGTTCTTTAGAAGATATATTTATTAGTTTAGTGAAAAATTCCCTATGAACACTCAAGCCGTCAAAGTCATTTACAAATATGAAATGTTGCGTGCATGGGAAACGATTTTGCAAAGTTTTGCGTCGCCCGTTATTTCTACTATTTTGTATTTTGTAGTATTTGGTTCTGCTATTGGTGGGCGTATTGAAAACATTGAAGGAGTAACATACGGGGCTTTTATTGTTCCGGGATTGATGATGTTGGCTCTACTCACGCAAAGCGTTTCAAATGCTTCTTTTGGAATCTATTTCCCGCGTTTTACAGGAACGATGTATGAAGTATTATCCGCACCAATTTCTTTTGTAGAAATAATTTTAGGTTATGTCGGAGCAGCAGCAAGTAAGTCTTTTCTTATTGGCTTAATTATTTTGGCAACGGCAGGTTTTTTTGTTGACCTTAGGATCGCACATCCAATTTGGATGCTGAGCTTTTTGATTCTCACATGTATTTCATTCAGCTTACTTGGATTTATTATTGGGTTATGGGCGAAAAGCTTTGAGCAATTACAACTGATACCATTACTTGTAATTACACCGCTGGTATTTCTTGGCGGAAGTTTTTACACCATCGATATGCTGCCACCTGCCTGGCAAACAGTAAGCTTGTTTAACCCAGTTGTGTATCTAGTGAGTGGATTTAGGTGGAGTTTTTATGAGGTCTCGGATGTAAGTATAGAAATAAGTTTGGTGATGGTATTGTTATTTGCTGCTGCATGTTTAGCGATTGTGTGGTGGATGTTTAAGACAGGTTATCGCCTAAAACAATAACTCAAGAAATTATAATATTTATTTCGATCTTTAAAAGAAAAATGCCATTATCAATGCATATAAGATAATAACCACGCCTACTGCCAAAGCAATCATGTCATATTTTTTATATTCTTTTGAATCCATGGTTTGTCCTTTGAAAACTTGCTTGAAGATATCAAGTTACAATATTTCGAAAACGCTGAATATTTAAAAATATTTATCTTCTCTATATTTGAAATAAATTTGTAATCACCGCAACTAGATCACAAATTATTTTCGAGTAAACGTAAACTTAGTAGTGTTTAGTTTATTGCCGTTTTCATAATACGCCCACGCTTGCTCAAAGGTATTTTCATCCAAAATCTTCATTTCCATACCACCCATGTGTCCGGTAGTTCCTCGGTCGATACCTGTTCCATCTAGATAAACAAATTTAAAAGTATTCTCGTGGGTGTTTTTTAATTGTAGGCGTGGTTGATTGCCTAGCATGCAATAGTGAGTCATTAGCAAACCATCTTTATCACCATGATACATGGTGACCATTTCTTTTTCTGTGTTTGCAAAAATCCGTTCCTCAACAGCTGTGCCACCAGCAACAGTTCTGTAAACAAGATCTACTTTTCCCTCATTACCTTCATGATCAATATGTATGCCTATCCATTCACCCTCAAGTGCTATGAAATATTTTAGTGCCATCGGTGGTGGGTTAGTTTGATAATTAGGTTCTTCACTTTGACTGCCGAGCGAAATGATAAGTCCAATTATCAAAGTCAGAATTTGGATAAAGAATTTATTCATAGGGACAGATTGAGAGTTTAGAAAACCCTATTTTCCATTAAAACTTTACTTAATATGTTCAGTAAATTTAATGTTCAATATAAGTAATTTTGGATGTGAACTTTTATAGATTTCTAGGTCCTAGTAATTAGATACATAGTAATTGTTTAGCTTTACTCTATTGAAGCGAAGTATTTGCTGATGACATTAAAATAAGGGTACAATAAGTAAGGTTATTATCATTCTAGGCAGGTAGTCACATGAGTAAGATTTATAGTTTTTTATGTTCATCTTTATTAGTGGTATCGACTTTGGCTATTGCTGAGGAAGCTGAGCTTCTGGATGCCTATCTAGAAGATCTGCCAAGTAGCACCAGCCAAAGTGCTGATTCAAGTAAATTCGTAGGGCAGCCCGTTGAGATCGTCATAGATGAAAATGGCAAGCGTCACGAAGTTGTTCAACCTCAAACGGCTGAGTACAGAAGAGTTGAAACTGCAGACGGCAGTGAATTATATGAAGAGGTAGTCATCGATCAGCCTGCTGTAGTAACAAATGAAGCTCAAATAAGTTCAGAAGTTGCGGTTGAGAATCAGTTGCCAAGGCAAACTGAAAATGGTTTGGAAGTAATACAACTCGAGCCAGAAGAGAGTGACTTTGTTGTGATAGAGGCACCAGAGAATCAAACTGTTGCTAATTCTGCAACTGCTCCCAGCAATACAGTTTCAGGGCATGCTTTTTGTCAACAGAATCCTTATGCACGAGAATGCTTGTTATCCAAGTATTTAAGTCTATGTAAAAAAGATCCACAATCAACAGATTGTAAAAGTCAGCTGCAAAAATTTGATGGTTTTTGTGAGACTTTTCCTAATGCATATAAATGTAAAAAAGCAAAAATCGCAGTTTCTTGTAAGCAAAATCCACAGACAAGTGAATGCAAGAGTTTTACACAACGGTATTGTCAAAAATATCCAAAAGCGGTTTTTTGTAACTATAACTAAATTTTGATCTCTACCTGCTCTAGGGCCACTTTTAATCGGTAATTCTTGTCATTTAGCCCAGGGAAGGGCTTAAATTCTGCCATATTTGAGGTAATTTGATTCTCCCTCATATGCTCAAATGGAGTTTGAGTTATGGCAGACGCTGTGCCTTTACAAACGGATGACAAGTCAAAATTGATGCGCAATTTCCTCAAGAGGATTGTGAACAACGATCAACGCTCCAAGCAAATTTTCAGATTATATTTCGATCGTAAAGAGATCTCAGAAGAGCAATTCTACAACGCAATTTCTTACTAGTTTAGCTAAACCCACAGTTATATCTTTTGGTACGTATTACTGATCTGTAATACGCTCTACACTTCTTACAGATACATTATTTTTCAGTTTGTTGAACAAATTAGTTTTTGTTCTAGATTAGATAAAATCGCTTCTGCTTAATTTACTTTCATCAAAGGTATAAATGGATATTCAGTTTGTTCCTGGGCAACGGTGGGTGAGCAATACCGAATCTGAATTAGGATTGGGTATTGTGGTAGATACTGCTAATCGTCGCGTAACGGTAAGCTTTCCTGCGGTTGGCGAACGTCGTACTTATGCTATTGATAATGCACCACTTAGTCGTGTGAGTTATACAGAAGGTGAAAAAATCAGTAATGCTGATGGAATTGAGTTCTCAATTGCAGAGGTAATTGAACAGGGCGGCTATCTAATTTATCAAGGGTTAGATGATGAAGGTAATCAACATCAAATAGAAGAAATTGACCTTGAAAGTTTTGTGCAGTTCAGTCGGCCACAAGACCGATTATTTGCAGGGCAGATCGATAAGACGAAAAATTTCGCACTACGAGTTGAAACGTTGCATCATCAGCATCGATTACAAAAGTCTCCCAGTTATGGCTTGTTGGGTCCACGCGTACAGTTATTACCCCATCAACTATATATTGCGTCACAAGTAGCGAAACGATATGCACCTAGAGTGTTACTAGCTGATGAAGTAGGTCTTGGTAAAACTATTGAGGCAGGGCTTATACTACATCAGCAATTGATTACTGAAGCGGCAAGCAGAGTTCTCATCATCGTGCCAGATAGTTTATTGCATCAGTGGCTTGTCGAGATGTCGCGGCGCTTTAATTTACAGTTTACGATCCTAGATGAAGAGCGTTGTATTGCGCTTGACGAAGCTGAGCATGGTAATCCTTTCGAAACAGCTCAATTAGTTTTGTGCACGCTTTCGTTGATAACAGAAAATCGTGAACGATTTGAACAAGCTTTAGAAGTACCATGGGACTTGTTAATTGTAGATGAAGCGCATCATCTGACCTGGTCCGAGAATAACCCAAGTATCGCTTATCAATGTATTGAGACACTAGCTAGAAATATAGCTGGATTGTTGTTATTGACTGCAACACCTGAACAACTCGGTATCGATGGGCATTTTGCAAGATTAAGGTTACTGGATCCAGATCGATATTATGATTTAGGTAAATATCGAGAAGAAGAGAAAAGTTATCAGCCTGTAAACAAGTTAGTTCAGAGACTACTTGCAGATGATGTCATTGCAAGTTTGCAGCAAGATACAAAGTTATACACAGAGATATCTTCCTACCTAGAAGATGAAGCGTTACACGAACTAAAAGGGGTGCTTAAATCAAATGAAGAGGATTCAGTCTATAAAGCAATAAATAATATCATCCAAATTATTTTAGACCGACATGGTACTGGAAGAGTATTGTTTCGTAATACACGAGATGCAGTAGAAGGTTTCCCGCAACGTAAATTACATAAGCATGAGCTGTCATTGCCTCAGGGTTATATCAAAACTGTTCCCAATCAGCAGGAGCAAGATACTGATCACGATGTGCTGCTGACATGTTTGCAAGCTGAAGTTTCACTTGGTTCAGATTGGCTGAAGCATGATACACGTGTGTCATGGTTAGCGAGCTGGTTATTAGAAAATCGAGATATAAAAGTATTGGTAATCTGTGCGCGCGCGCAAACGGCCAGTGAATTAGAAGATTATTTGCAGCAACAACACGCAATACGTTCAGCTGTATTTCACGAAGAGTTAGATTTAATTGCACGTGACCGAGCTGCGGCTTATTTTTCAGATGAAGAAGATGGAGCGCAAGTGCTTATTTGTTCGGAGATTGGTAGCGAAGGTCGAAATTTCCAATTTGCACACCACCTTATACTGTTTGATTTGCCTATAAATGCAGATCTGCTAGAGCAGCGCATTGGTCGCTTGGATCGAATTGGTCAATTAAATACTGTGCAGATACATGTTCCATATTATTTGAATAGTTCGCAAGAAAATCTATTGCGATGGTATGACGAAAGTTTAAATGCTTTTCAGCAAGTATGCTCAATTGGGCAAACTATTTATCAAATATATGAAAAAGAATTGCATGCGTGTCTACTAAATCAAAAAGATGATGCATCATTTGAAAAATTGCTGATCAAGGCAAAAGAAAAAGTGCTTGAAATGCAACAAGAATTACAGGAAGGGCGAGACCGTCTACTTGAGTTGAATTCATGTAATCCTGATCTGGCAGCTGAAGTTGTGAACGATATTCTTAATTCTTCAAGACAATTGGAATTAGCTGATTACATGGAGCGTGTCTGTGATCAATTTGGCGTTGAACAGACTTACCATAGTTTGCATAGTGTAGTGCTTCAACCGGGTGATCATATGCATGGTCACAGCTTTCCGGGTCTATCTGAAGATGGTTTAACTGCAACTTATGATCGTTCAAAAGCATTGCATAGAGAAGATATGCAGTTTCATACTTGGGAGCATCCAATGGTAACTGGAAGTATGGATATGATACTTTCGGGAAATTTTGGTAATTCAACGTTATGCACAGTGAAGTTGCAAGCATTAAAACCAAGCACAATTATGCTTGAATGTATTTTTACGATTCAATGTGCTGCACCAAAAATGTTGCGATTGGATAGTTATTTTTCACAAGCAATCATTCGTGTCTTAATCGATCAAAATCATAATGACTTGGGTACGGTATTAACCCTGGAGCATATGGATCGTTTGGCCGAAAGAGTAAAACGAAATATCGGGCAAAATATTATTCGTCATGCTCGTAAACAAATTACTGCGTTAATTGAGCATGCAACAACTGTCGCTGAGGTAGAAAAAGAAAAAATTGTTTCTCAAGCTTCAAAATCTATGCAAGAAAAACAAAATGCTGAACTTCAGCGTTTATTATCGTTATCCAAAGTAAATCCAAACATTCGCAAAGAAGAAATCGATTTTCTTCAAGCAACAACGATGCAAGCTGATAAAATTATGCGTCAAGCTCAACTAAAGCTGGATGCAATCCGTGTTGCTGTTTCGCGCCGTTAGCTTGGACTAGTATCATTGTAACTTATGGCAGAGATTCACTCATTAGAAGAAATATGCAGCAACACACATGAAATATTACAAGTTGCGACAAAAAATCTACCGATACCTGATAAAGATAGGGTGAGAGATGTTCGCAAAATGATATCAGTATTCACCTACAGCATTATTAGAGAATTAGCAAAAGAACAAGATGTACACGAAGATGATATTTATTTGCGCTATTTAATGGGTGGAGGCCTAAGTTCAAGTCAAGCCCATGCTATTGTGAATAGGACGCGAGATGAATTTTTGTATAGAGAGTTTGGCGATGACTGCATGCAAGCAGGGAAAGAGGTGGTTATTCGTTGGAGAGCTGGGGATGATGCATTTCAGTCTAATTTGCATGATCTTTTGACCTAGTTTTTTTACTTCAGCAATCAAACATAAAACCTTCTTATAGCCTGTGTTAACGTATACACATGCAGGATTCCACTATTTCAACAAAGGATGATACGGCACATCCATTTGATGCCTTAACTCCAAGTTTTATTTTAAACGCCGTCGATCACTATGGTTATGTAAGCGACGGTAGAATTCTCGCTCTGAATAGTTATGAAAATCGTGTTTACCAGGTAGGTATAGAGGGCGAGGAACCTATTATCGCGAAGTTTTATCGACCCATGCGATGGAGTGATGAACAGATAATAGAGGAGCATCAGTACTGTGCAGAGCTTGTAGAGCAAGAGCTACCAGTTGTTCCACCATTGGTCAAAGATGGGACAAGCCTACTCCACTTTGGTGAATTTAGAATGGCACTGTATATGAGAAAGGGTGGGCACGCTCCTGAGCTCGATCATTTGGATAATTTATTAATCATGGGTCGCTTCCTAGGACGAATGCACGCTATTGGTGCTGTAAAAAAGTTTGAACACCGACCTGCAATAACCTGTGATCATTTTGGGTATGAAAGTGTTGCTTATATCGCAAGTAAATTTATTCCAAAACACATACTTGAATCATATCAAGTTGTCACAAAAGAATTGTTAAACATCATTGATACTGTTTATAAAAAAGACGAGACTAACCAATATATACGTGTTCATGGCGACTGCCACATTGGTAATATACTTTGGCGTGATGATGCGCCGCATTTTATAGATTTCGATGACGCGCGAATGGCCCCAGCAATTCAAGACATATGGATGTTGCTCTCTGGTGATCGTGAACGACAGACTGCACAGTTGAATGAAATTGTTGAAGGCTATAACGAATTTTCAGATTTTCCATCACAGCAATTAAAATATATCGAATCGCTTAGGACATTACGAATTTTGTATTTTAGTGCCTGGTTAGCTCGGCGTTGGGATGACCCGGCATTTCCACGTGCATTTCCTTGGTTCAATACCACTCAGTATTGGGAGCAACATATTCTCGATTTGCGTGAGCAATTGGGTGAGCTAAATGAACCAAACTTAAACATTTTTGGGCATTGAATATGGATAGAATAGAAGAGCGCATCATTGAGCTAGAGACTAAAATTTCTTATCAAGAAGACCTGATTCAGGAATTGAATCAGCATGTCATCACGCAGCAGAAACAGATCGATGAACTTACTGAACTAAACAATTTGCTCAAGGAGCAATTTAAAGAAATTATATCAATTATTCCCAGTGCTTCATCAGGCCATGAAGTTCCACCGCATTACTGAATATTAATATAAGTTCGTCGGCAACCAGCCCCCAGTTGTTTGTATGGGCCTTAAATTATTTCCATTGCTTACCCATATCGCCAAAGCGTATTTTTTCGCGCGTGGCGAAACCTTTTCTGGAAGAGTGACTTCCCAAGTACCATTTGTACTCTTGTGCTTAGTATGTGAAAGCAATACAAAATCTTCATGCAAGACACGATTGGAATTCTCACCTGCTTGAATTGGTGTCTGATAGCCAAAACCTAAAACCCCAACATGTAGTGTATTTGCAATTACTTGATTAGCTTCAAAGCGTACACTAAGCATATTGTTGTTTAGCATTGCATTTAATTCACCTGAGGGATCTCCTAATCCTGGTATTTTTCTACCAAAGCGACTCCTCCATTCTTTTCCATTGAGAAAAAAACCAGGTGTATACACTACAGAAACATTACCTTGTTTACGATGTAAGCGTTGTCTATTGGAATGCTCAGCACTTGAAAAACTGTCTTTCCAACCCAGATAGTCCCAATAGTCCACATGAAAGGCAACGGGAACAAATTCATCCCATAATCCCGGTTTGTTTTTAAGTTGTGCTAGCCATTCATCTGCTGGAGGGCAACTGCTGCATCCTTGCGAAGTATAAAGCTCAATCAGGGCAACCTGTTGTTTACCACTCTTATATTCAATTTCTTGTGCTTGGATAGTCGGAGTTATACATAAGATTGAAATAATTACATACGCATAAAAAAATTTAGACATTGCGATACCTTAATAGAGATTGACTAATAGCTGAGACTTTATTTATGACAATTCGTTCAGCCAAATATATCTGACTTAACGAAATTGTAGTTAATAAATAAGATTAGTCCATTGGTATGCGAATTTTCTGGCCCGGATAGATGAGGTCAGGGTCTTGTATGACCTCACGGTTTGCTTCAAAAATTTTGGGGTAGTCCATTGCATTACCATAATATTGTTTGGCAATTTTTGATAAGCTGTCACCGCTTTGAATAACATAGTATTCAACTTTAGCTTCAATTTCTGATGCTGGGACCATCAGTCCCTCTGCTGATACTTCTGTAACCCCTTTTACATTACCCGCAATTAATATAGCTTTTTCATAGGCCTCCATACTTGCAGCATTACCAGAAAGGGTAACTTTGCCATCATCAAAAGCTACATTTAGTGGGTCGATACCAGGATTTGAATCCTGGATGTGTTGAGTGATTTTCTCAGCAGGATCATCATCTTTACCGAATAACTTTTTGCCAAATTCTTTTGCAAAATCAAATAGTCCCATGATTCATACTCGCATTATTATTAGAAGTACAGATCAGCATAGCCTTAATACAAAAAGCTGTCTAGCAAGTGAGTATAGTGTTTATATTAGACTCTTGGTTGGGTCATAACCTAAGCAATTGGATTAACATATTTATGGAAGTGCCACATCTTTTTAATTATTTTGATTGATTTTTAGATGACTATATCAGTATGATTTTGTTTATGGTTACTACCATTTTTATTACATCATTCAAACACACATTGGAGAATATTAATGTTTAATGCGCTTAGCGTCCCATTTGGATGCGTCATGTTATATAACGTCGTAAAACTAAAAGAGGGTGTATCTGAGGAAGATGTGCAACTCGCACTTGGCGAAATGTGTAATGTTGTAAAAAATAAATATGGTGATGACCAGGGTGGCTTTATTGGTGGTCAAGTATATAAATTTTCAGGCTTTGTTTCAGATGAAGGTTCAATTGCATCAAAAAAACAAACTGAAGACCATCTCACGATCGTGACATATTGGCAGTCGTTTGAGCAACATGAGAAATCTCATGCTGATAGCGTATTCAAAGAAAAGTTTGAAAATTTAAGTTCATTTGCCAGCGAAACTTATGAAATCGGCTATGAGATGCTTTGGCAAGGAGAGCCAGAGTAAAAAAATTGAAAATTATTTCTTTTTCTTTTGTGGTGATTTCCGTTTGTTGCGCTTTGGCGATAAGGTAAACCAGAATTCTTTATGTAGTGCATGGAAATAATCTGCTTCCTCAATGAGTAGTTTTGAAGTCGTGCTTGGCACTGATGCAATCTCAACACGTACTCCTTCTGCTTTGAGGTGTCGTACCAACTCGATAAAATCAGAGTCACCCGACAATATAATGATTGTGTCGACTTTGCTTGCAACTTGTGTTGCTTTTATTGAAAGCGGGATATCTGCACTTTTATGACATGGGCGAACTGAACCGTGATAAAATTCATGTAGCCGCTCTTTCAATTTCTGTGATATTTGCTTACCTTCACGAAAATATATAAGTCGACTCAGGCCCCGGTTATCTAAAAGTTTTGGGATAAGTGTATCGAAATTGAGCATGGTATTTTCATCACCAGTTTCACTGTGAATGCTACGCTCAATATTATTACCGTCGATTAAAATTGCGACAGATTGGCTGATGAGTACGCCATCCTGATTTGTGGCTGCCATGGTTTGATTCTAGCCTATATCGTTAGTTTGTAACCAACACTGTACATTAAATATTAACTCGAAAACATAATTTAGACATGGATGTATTACATTTAACAGAACAGGAATTTCAGCAAAGACTAAAAGCTCATATTGAAAAAATTTATGGTAAGTCAGACTTAGAGCTTATTCTAAAAAATATTTCGACAGTCTTTGCAAATAAGCAACCTGCATATGAAAAATCAGATAACCAGATACAAAAAAAGCAGTTGCAAGAAGAATGGAGTCAAAAAGATATTTATCTTATTACCTATGGCAATTCGATTCTCTCTGGCAAACGAAAGCCTCTTAAGGTATTGCTTGATTTTTTAAATAAATATTTAAAGGGAGTTGTAACTACAGTACACGTATTACCTTTCTTCCCCTATAGCTCTGATGATGGGTTTGCAGTTATAGATTACAAGCAAGTGAACTCTGGTTTAGGTGATTGGCATGATATTGAAAATATATCTAAACATTTTGATCTCATGGCAGATCTGGTGATTAACCATATCTCATCTCAAAGCAAATGGTTTAAGCAATTTATAAAAAACGAACAACCCGGTTGTGAGTATTTTATCCAAGCAGAACAACAAGAAGCATTGAGTAAAGTAGTGCGCCCAAGGGCAAGCAAGTTATTGCAAGCTGTTGAAACTAAGGCTGGAACAAAGCACGTATGGTGTACATTCAGTGCTGATCAGGTGGATGTAGATTTCTCTAATCCAGCTGTGTTGCTTGAGTTTATTAAAATTCTTATTTTTTATATGGAAAAGGGCGTACGTGTTATACGTTTGGATGCAATTGCATTTCTATGGAAGTCTGTTGGCACAACGTGCATCAACTTGCCTGAAACACACGAAATTGTAAAAGTATTTCGCTTATTAATCGAACGCTATTATCCCCGGGCGATTTTTGTTACCGAAACTAATATTCCTAACATGGAAAATTTAAAATATTTTGGTAATTCAAATGAGGCGCATATTATATACAATTTTAGTTTGCCGCCTTTATTGTTACATGCCATGTGGTCAGGTACCTCGGAACATTTAGTACGCTGGTCGATGAGCCTTCCTCCTGCACCACGCAATTGTACATATTTGAATTTCACTGCTTCACATGATGGCATTGGTTTGCGACCACTTGAGGGTATCCTTGATGATGAAACCACTGATGCACTGGCAGTGGGAATGAAAAAATTTGGGGGAGAGATAAGTGCTAGGTCAATTACCAGCGCTGGTGAACGGCCATATGAAATCAATATTACATGGATGGATGCGATGAAAGGTACGGAAAGTGGTGAGGATGCATTGCAAATTCAAAGATTTTTATGTTCTCAGATTATAATGTTGGGTTTAGAAGGAATACCAGCATTCTATATTCATAGCTTGTTGGCGGGCGAAAATGATTACGAAAAATTATCTCAAACTAAACACAAACGTTCAATAAACCGAGGCCAATGGAATTTTGAGGAGCTAGAAAAAATGTTTAGTGACTATACTTCGAAAAATTGCAAAGTTTTTCATGATTTAAAACGAATAATAACAATTCGGAATAAACAAGCTGCATTTCATCCAAGCGCAACTCAGTTTACATTACATCTCGGTAAAAATATTTTTGGCTTTTGGCGTCAAAGTGTGGATCGTGAACAAAGTATTTTTGCTATTCATAATGTTACCAATATGCAACAAGAACTCTATTTGGCAAATATTAATCTTATATGTACTGATACCTGGGTTGACCTGATTGCATGGGATACGCTGGATTTATCAAATGAATCGATTGTTTTAAAGCCTTATCAATGTTTATGGATAAGTAATTAAGTCTAGTTGTTATCCTCTCCAACAGCTTTATGTAAATTTGGGAGAATATTTGGGATAGCGCTAACCACACGAGACCAAGTTGGCATAAAAGGTGTTTCCATTGGATTGGAAAAGTATCGCTCACCTGCATCCATCACATTTTGCGCAAAAAGCTCAACCGTACTCTCTTCTTTGTGTCGGTCCACAGTTAGTTGATTCATTGCGGCATCGTTTGAATAATTGTCAATTAAATCTAAAGCACGGCGGTAGTATGCAGCTTTGATTGTACGAAATTGTTCAGGGGTGAGTGTGATTCCTTGGGTGGCAA
>JBCCEI010000027.1:0-21099 GCA_039030355.1 Pseudomonadota bacterium
CTTCTCCAGCTATTTAACACTAGATTATGAATCATTTAATTAGTCTAGTAGTTTTGTATAGTGGTTTTGCGTTGTAAATTATTCAGCATTACTTTAAGTGAAGTTAGTTTTTCTTTACTGATTGATTCCCGTGGGTCATAAAGTAGAGCGTTGAGTTTCATGATCACAGGATTATATTCACTTTTATCAATTTGATTGAGCTTGCCAAACTTCTCGATAAACTGAGCAGGTGTTTCTTCAGGTTTGCGTTGCAACCCTCTTTTTTCTAGTTTGCTACTAAATTTTTGCAGTAATTGAATAACGGGGTGTTTTGGCTGTGTTCGATTGGATAAAATTAAGCTAATGATTACAAACGATGCACTCAACAATGTACCTATTAGTAACGCTATTAAAATCTTAGTTATCGTTATCTTGCCTAATATTTTTTGCAAAAACTCAGATTGGCGTTCTGTATCATAACCAAGAACGAGCAAATTCCAGCGATGTTCTAGTGACTCAAACAAAAACATCATTTTCTGTAGCACCGGAATACCATTTAAACGTGCATTTGTAAAAGCTGATAAAGCATCGAGTTCGTTTTCAGCAATTGCAGCACCAAAATTATCATGTATGCGTGATGGAGCGACAGCAGCAGTTGGGTCTACACGTGTCCAACCGTTTTTTGGTGTCCAGTATTCGGCCCAGGCATGCGCTAAATATTGTCGTACTACGATATGTCCAGTAAGTGGATTTATTTCACCACCTTGATACCCACCAACCATTCGTGCAGGGATGCCAGCGGCACGCAGCATGTAAACCAGTGCGCCGGCATAGTGTGAGCAAAATCCTTGGCGCGTATCAAACCAAAATTGATCAATGCTATTTTGTTTTTCTAGTGTGGGAGGTTCCAATGTGTAGTGATAAGGCTCTTCACGAATATGATCTAGAATATTATCGATAAAACTTTCTGGGCTAGCAGATTGTGAATATAATTTTTTGGCAAAAGCGATACTACGCGGATTATCATTTGCATCATATTGAACAGTTTGATTGCGTAAAAACTCGGGTAGCCATTTGTTTAAGGTAGCATTTGGGAAAGTATCGACCTCGTAACGCAAGAGTGAATGTATTGCTTTGCGGTTGGTAAGCTTATAGTCCCACATTAAACCTGTTGAAGCTGTTTTCGGAATAGCAAGATCCAATCCAATCAGAAATTTGTCATGTGTTGGTTCTAATAAAACACTGTATGAGATCTTTTCGCTGTCATTATTTATTTCATCTGATACAAACCAGGCTTGATTTTTGGCATTAACCCAATTGATTTTTTGGATATTGCTAAATTTGTTTGGGATCTTAGCTTCTGACCATTTCCCATTACTAAAATTGGCATATACGCGACCGCGCCAGTAGAGATTCTCGTTTGATGGGGTTTCTCCTTTAAAAATTGCACGAAAGGCAATTTCATCTGAGCGTGCTAATTTCGAAATGTCTCCCGGTGTCATATCAGCGCCAAGGCCTGTGCGCGCATATTGATTTGGGTTGGGGATGGCCCAAAGTGGTCCGATGCGTGGAAATAAAATGAATAAGACAATCATAAGTGGGATGGCTTGTGCCAAAATTTTCCCAGAGACTTTTAGCGATTCGCTGGCTCTTATGCGTGTATGAAACTGGTTCATTCCAACTGTAGCAGCCATAACCAATACGAGCGCGCAAATTTCATAGAGAACGATGCCTATGGACTTGTTAAAAATAAATTCTACTGCAATTGCAAAATATGCAATGAAGATGACAACATACGCATCGCGTCGTGTTTTCATCTCAAGTAGTTTGAGTGCAAAGGAAATAATTAACAATGCTGCCCATGTTTCAATGTTTTTATGCAAGCCTTCGGTAATGATAATGACGCTACCGCTAGCTAGAATTAATGTCGCTTTTTGCCAAAAGGTTAAAAAACTTTTTTTGCCTAGGAAAATCATCCAGCGCCATACAACACAAAATAGCGCGGCGGCGATGATTAAAGTGGAAATATGAAAAGCATGTGGTAAAACAACAACTGTGAACGCTGCCATGATGAGCAACAAACTATTGCGTGGAATCTGCGTGACCACGCCATGTTGCCACTGATTTTTTTTCAATTGCTTAGTTTGAGACGTCATCAGGAAGGCCAAATAAAGCTAATGCAGTTAACACACGATCGAGGTGTGGTTTGCCATTGTTAGGTGGTATTTCAAGCTGCGGTAGTTTCAGTCCGAACTCTTTATCATGTTTGTGCGCATTGAGTGCCATTCCAGTTAAAATGCTTAGTCGCTTTTCAGTATCACCGTCGAGCTGGAACCAATCGAGAATGGTGCGAGAGTCTGCATATGTGGCAAATTCTTTTACATATAATTCATCTTGACGTGCATAGTTGCGCCACAGGATATGTTTTGGCGAATCGCCCGGTTGATAATTTCGCATATCATGGAAATCATCACTACCACTTCGATGGGTTAGATGACCTTCATCAGCATTACTATCGTTTTCAAATTGTTGTTTGAGAAATATTGGTTTTGGATAGACGATTGCTTTTGCATCGAGATCAATCCAAGTCCAAGCACGGAATAGACCCAACGGATAATAGGTTTCGACTAATAATCTTTTAGGGTTAAGCACGCCTCGATTTTTGGCTTTAAAAAAACAATGTACCGTTGTTGAGGGTTCTTCGTAGAGCTCTGCCCACTGCTTTACTTGGTTTGGCCAGCCTAATTGAATGCCTTCACGTTTAGATTTTCCAGGGCGAATGACTTTGATCAAAAATTCAATATCTTCTTCTACAAACCCATTACCAGTTTTTTGCAGCTCAAAGCTAATATTAGATAAATTTTTAAATGTATAAAAAATTGTAACGAAAAAAATACTACCTAACCAAAACGTTAGTCCAAATATAAGCGAATTTTCATAATTAATTGCAGCGATTAACAATAACAACAACAACGCTAAATAGGTAAAGCCAATTCTTGTTGGAAATATGAATATATTCTTTTGATTAAGCGTAATTCTATGTTGTGGGGGGATGCGCCTATTCAGCCATCCTTTAAAATGCCTGCTAAACGGCTTACGAGAAGCAAAAGGAAGTTTAACGAAACTGCTAAACGAGGACATCTACACCAGAAAGTAATTTTTGAGCTAGAGAGATGCCGCCATGACCGGAGTAATCTGTGCTTCCTCTTAGTCGATGTTCGACTACGCTTGGCAGCACTTGCTGTACATCTTCTGGGACGACATGGTTGCGCCGGTGAATCAGCGCCCAAGCTTTTGCGGCTTTGAGTAGTGCAAGTGAACCGCGTGGAGAAAGCCCAAATGCAAATTCATTTTGTTTGCGTGAATAGTTAATCAGACGTTGTACATAATCAAGTAATGTATCTGTGACCTTCACTTGTTCCACCTCAGCTTGAATTGCGATTAACTTATCTGCACTCATGACTGATTGAAGTTTTCCAAGTTGAATACGTCGATCACCCTCAGACAATAATTTACGTTCCGCTGCTTCATCCGGATAGCCTAATTCGATGCGCATTAAGAACCGATCCATTTGAGATTCTGGCAGAGGGTAGGTGCCAGTTTGAGTTGTAGGGTTTTGTGTTGCGATTACAAAAAAAGGTTTTGGTAGTGCATGTGTTTCACCGTCTACAGTGACAGTTTGTTCTTCCATTACTTCTAGAAGTGCACTTTGACTTTTTGGTGTTGCACGGTTGATTTCATCTGCAAGCAGAACTTGTGAGAACACAGGCCCAGGCATAAAACGAAAACTAGAAGAATTTTTGTCAAAAATTGAAACACCAATTACGTCACTGGGGAGTAAATCACTAGTGAATTGAATGCGATTGAAATCGAGCCCTAATATTTGAGCGAGTGTATGAGACAAAAGTGTTTTACCCATCCCAGGAAGATCTTCTATGAGGAGGTGCCCATTGGCAAATAAGCACGCTAAGGCAAGACGTATTTGTTCATCTTTGCCAAGTAAAATTTTAGCAATTCCATCAATAACGGCATCAATTGTATCCGCCTGAGGCGTGTCGATGCGTGAGAGCTTTTTTGCGGTGGATTCGGCTGTCATGGCTATTGGTTCTCTATTGAATAACCATAGCTGCTAATTTTGAATTCGACTAGGTCATTGGTCTGTAATTATTTCCAGCCAACAGGTTCATAGCCCTTATCTATCAAGCAGCGCTCAACAATTTCCTCGTATGCTGGGCTGGGGCCTTTATTGCGTCGCATACCGGCAAATAAACGTCCCATTCCTCTACTGATTGCGCCCACTGCTGCTGCAGTTCCTGCATTACCCGTGACTGCTCCAGTTGCAGCTCCGGTAGCAGCACCTTCCGTTGCGCTCCCAGCGGTTTCTTTTGCAGTGTCACTTGCTCCACTTGAAGATGCGCCACTGTCTTTTGCTAATTGTGTGCATTCGTCAATATCTTTGCGAACTTGTTCATCGCCCGCTTGTTTTGCTTGCTCATTGGGATAGAGAACAGGTTGAGGTGTTGCGCATGCTGCAAGTAATGTAGCAATGCAAATAATAAGCACAAGTTTTTTCATTAAGCTCATCAATTTTTTTAACCAGTATTGTAATACTATTTGTAATTCAATTATGACAAGCTTTATTAATAATAGTTACAAATTTGTTGGATACTGGTTGTAAAATTTATTTTTATTAGGGAATTTTTGCATCTAAATCTTCAACATTAATCTTGGGGTGGGCTTGTTTAAATTTTTGTAATTGACGTGCAGCCTCTGCATAGTCCTTGCGAGCAATCAATTTCTCTATCATTAATAACCAGTCTTCTACAGGTATGGGCGCATATTCTTGTGCGCTTTTGACTTCGTTATCTGCTGGGCTGTCTGGAGTAGGCTGATTTTGCATTAAATCTTCTGTTACTGATCTTTGCATTGTTTCACCAAGAGCAGGTTCAGCTCGTAGTGGTTCTTGTGTTTGTTTTTGTATTGATTCTGGTTTGTTAGCAAACCCTTCAGAAGATTCAACTTCTCTGTGTTTAGAAGCGGCGTTTCTGTTTGGTTCCGTAGGCTGTTTAGTTTCAATTGGGATGTTCTTTTCAGCTTTTGAAGGCTCAATTATTTGTTTTTCTAACTGAATACGCTCACGTGTCATTTCTGGTTGCACTTTTTTAAGTGCTTTTTCTTTACTCTGTATGGTTATTTCTTGAGATCCTGCTGCCGTATCATCTACAAAGGAGTCATCCATCAATCTGCCGTCTATTGCAGATGAATCCTCTTCAGCCTCGATGCTATCCATTACCGTAGTTTGTTGATCTAATTTCAAATTATTTGATTCATTTGGAATGACTAATTCTGGAATTGGTGGCACTTCTAATAGTTGACTGGATTGATCGACTTGCACAAGTATTCCAAATACAAGCACCAAACAAGCTGCCATGGAAAGTGGCACCTTCCAGCCCCCACCAAAATGGCTGCCAACATGAGATGATTTTTTTGCGCTCGTTGCATAGTCCAAAATTTCATTATCAAGACTAACGGGCGGTATATCCGTAGCGCCTGCTTTGTATAGCTGGGCTAAAACATCGTCGTCATTACTATTGCTTTGTGTATCGTTAGCCATATTCAATCGAGGATTGCCGCTTTAAGCTTGTTTTTAGCATAACGTAATCGGCTTTTCGCAGTTTCTGGTTTAACCTGTGTAACTTCAGCAATTTCTTGTACTGACATATCTTGCTCAAAATGTAACATAGCTGCTTCTTTTTGGTCGGCAGGCAGGTTTTGTAATGCTTGCATTAGGTGTTTGCTTTTTTGTTTTAACGTAAATTCATCTTCTGGTAATGCCAATGATGTGGAAAGATTAGATAAATCTTCTGTAATTTCAGCGTCCTCAAACTCAATTGTTTGTTTTGGTTTCGCTTTGCGATAAAAATCTATTAATGTGTTATGCGCAATAGTAAACAAATAAGTCTTAAATTTAGCTTTGGGTTGATAACGTTTAGTGCTATTGATCAATTTAATCCACACCTCCTGATATAGTTCTTCAGATTGTTGGCGGTCGCTGCAGTGTTTCAAGAAATAACGATACAGCACGTTTTTGTATCTACGATACAGTGTTTCAAATGCTGCCTGCTCACCTTGCTGATATTGCAGCATCAAATTTTCATCACTATCATGCAACCGTTCCATGGCTGGCAGCCTAGCGATGCGTTACTTCTAACGCAAGAGGGCAGTTGTAACGACTTTCACTATGCATTTAAACGAATTAAATCCATTTAAGGGTTAGCTTTAAATACCGTTGATCGGCTAAGCTTGTTAGGATTCTATATGGGCAAGTTAAAACAAACAGGAACTAAGCAAATACCCAAGATTTCTGAGCGTTTGAATGACGTCAACGCATTTCATGTTATGAGTCTGATGGCAGAAGCGAAACAGCTGGATGCTGAAGGGCATCAAGTCGTTCATATGGAAATGGGTGAACCTGACTTTTCTACTCCACAACCCATTATTGATGCGGGGATTGAGGCATTAAAATCCGGCATTACACATTATACGCCGACCTTAGGGTTACCCGCGCTACGTGAAGCCATCGCTAACTTCTATTTAGAAGAGTACAGCGTCAGCGTTGAGCCAGAACAAATTATCATCACCCCAGGTTCTGCAACTGCTCTGCAATTGGTGATGAATTTGATGATTTCAGCAGGTGATCAAGTTGTTATCCCAGATCCTGCCTACCCCAGCACTCATAATTTAGTGCGATTACTCAGTGGTTCTGTACTACATATACCAGTGAGTGAAGATACTCAATGGCAATTGACTGTTGAAAGACTTGAAGAGAATTGGAACGATGCAATTAATGCAGTATTAGTTGCTAGTCCCTCTAATCCCACCGGCACCATCCTCGAGGATGAGCAACTTAAAAAAATTACTGACTTTTGTGTTGAAAAAAATGTCTTTTTGCTAGTTGATGAGATATATCATGGCTTGGTTTATCAACAAGCCCCTATGACTGCTGCAGGATTAAATGATCATACATTTGTAATTAACAGCTTTTCAAAATTTTATGGCATGACGGGCTGGCGCGTGGGTTGGATCGTTTCGCCCAAAACATATCTAAAAGACTTAAATAAGTTAGCACAACATACTTTTTTAGCAGCACCGACACCAGGTCAGTATGCAGCACTTGCAGCATTCGAAAATGAAACACATAAAATTCTGCTTGAAAGGCGAGAAGAGTTTAAAGCTAGGCGAGATTATTTATATCAGGCATTGGGCGAAATCGGTTTTAAAGTTCCAGTTAAACCGCAAGGCGCTTTTTATATTTACGCAGATTGTTCTGAGTTTTGTGATGATAGTTATGAATTTGCTCATAATCTATTACAAACTAAGCATGTAGCATTCACACCTGGGGTTGATTTTGGCAACTATGCCGCAAAAAAACATGTTCGTTTTGCCTATACAACCAATTTAAAAAATTTGCAGATTGGAATTAACCGTTTGTCAGAATTGAAAAAATAGATTTACTTATTACAGGAGAATAAAATGAAAATTCATCCGGTTCATATCTTACTGATATTGATACTCATGCTATGTGCTTCTTGCGAAAATGCGAATGTTATTGAACTCAAAAATGATGACAATACAGAGTTGCAGACGCTTGACCAAATGGATAATGCGCGTATGCATGATATTTTGCAGCGCGTTGACCCTGAGTTAGAGGGCGCGCTGGGTTCCTGGTTGTTGCATTATGAAAATTTACGTGTGCAGGTAATTACTGATGAAAATGCTGATCGTATGCGTGTCATTGTGCCGATTGCAAAAGTAGGTGATCTTGATGACGATGAATTAATCCGTCTCATGCAAGCAAACTTTGACTCTGTACTTGATGCGCGCTATAGCATTGCAAATGGTGTGTTATGGAGTGCATATATACATCCGCTATCAATTTTGTCTGATGAAGAATTTGTATCAGGCTTAGCGCAAGCGATTACTGCTGCAGCTACGTTTGGATCAACTTATAGCTCAGGGGCATTAATATTTAGAGGCGGAGATAGTGGTGATGAGCAACGAGAATATTATGAAAGCATAATCGAAAAGGGTTTAGCGATTTGAATCTGATATGCTCTTGTTGATTTGTTTAGTCCAGAGTGAAGTGGCCGCTGCAACACCTACTGGCATCGCAAAAAAATTCAATATTGGTGTAATCGTCATAAACAGCAAAGCGGCACCCATACCTAAGCAATAAAAACGGTTTTCTTTGATAATTTTAAGTTGTTGTTTAAATGGCATGTCTTGATTGCCCATAGGGTAATCTAAGTATTCTATAGCCAGCATCCATGCGCCAAATAGAAACCATAAGAAAGGTGTAAAGACATTAAGCCCAGGAATGAACATGATAATAACGACTAAGAGCGTACGGCTCGCCATGTAGATGAGTTTGGAAATTTCATTTCCTAAACCCATGCCCGCGCTTTTTATTAAATCTAAGTAACTCTTCTTATCATTTGCCTTATCTGCAATCGTTTTACTATTGAGATTTTGCTCAATTTTTTCAGAGAGTACGCTATTGAATGGAGCGCCAATCAAATTAGCAATCAGGGTAAATGTAAAAAAGACGATGATTAGGCTAGCGATGAAAAATATGGGTTTAATTATGAATTCCAGCCAATCTAGCCAATCGGGCAGAATTTGATCTAAAAGTTGATCAATTTCTGAATAGCCATACCAAATTGCAAAAGAAAATAAAATTAAATTAATCAGTGTCGGAATGGCTACAAATCGTTTTACACCACGTTTTCTAATTAGACGAAAGCCATTTAGTACATGAGAAACGCCTTTAAGTGCATCAGCAATCATCTGAAGAGATCTTTAAAATTCTTTTGCTTGCTGTTTAAACTTAAAGTGAATTAGGAAGTTCTACCGGTGATATAGCTTGCCAACCAGACTTGCGATGCTCAACCGTAACGTCTGTATAGATACCGCCACGTATATTAAAGTCGGCTGTTATGCGCATAAATCGGGGCTTTAGCAATGATGCAATATCGCTTAGAATTTCATTAGTTATTGCTTCGTGAAATGCTCCTTTGTCTCTAAATGACGTCATATATAATTTGAGTGCTTTAAGCTCTACACATAGTTCATCGGGAACATACTCAATTACAAATTTGGCAAAGTCAGGTTGGCCTGTAAGTGGGCACAAGCAAGTAAATTCAGGAATACGAATGCGAATGGTGTAGTCGGATTCTTTTTGTGGATTTTCAAAAGTTTCTAAATGCTGGTTATGAATATTCGTCATTTGAGTGTTTACTTGTTTTTAATAATTTGCCTATTCTAGAGAATAAATAGATGCGTCTCACCTCAATTAAAATGGCAGGCTTCAAATCGTTTGTAGATCCAACCACACTGGATTTCCCCACGTCCATGGTGGGCATTGTTGGGCCCAATGGTTGTGGTAAATCTAATATCATTGATGCAGTTCGTTGGGTGATGGGCGAGAGCTCTAAGCATATACGAGGAGACACCATGGAAGATGTGATCTTCAATGGTTCGTCGACCCGTAAACCGATCAGTCAAGCATCTATCGAACTTGTGTTTGATAACAGTGATGGCAAATTGGGTGGCGAGTATTCCTCATTTGCTGAAATTGCAGTGCGTAGACAAGTTACGCGTGATGGCACATCCAAATATTTTCTCAATGGTACCAAGTGTAGACGTAAAGATATTGTGCAGCTGTTTCTTGGTACCGGTTTAGGGCCACGTAGTTACGCAATTATTGAGCAAGGCATGATTTCACGTTTAATTGATGCCAAGCCAGAAGAATTACGCGTCTATCTAGAAGAGGCGGCTGGAATTTCAAAGTATAAAGAACGTCGTCGCGAAACAGAAAATCGCATTCGACACACGCGTGAAAATTTGGACCGCTTAAATGATGTGATTGAGGAAATTACTAAGCGAATTGAGCATTTACAAAGGCAGGCCAAAGCTGCTGAACGATATAAAGAGCTCAAAGCAGATGAGCGTAAAGCAAAAACAGAGCTTTTAGCATTGCGCTGGCAAGCGCATCAAGATGAAGTGCAGCAACGAAAAAATGATATGCAGCACATAGAAACGGAAATCGAAAAAGTAGTTGCAGATATTCGTGCTATTGAGGCAGAAATTGAAGGCCTGCGTGAACAACATGCAGATGAAACTGAAAAGTTCAATGAAGTTCAGGGCGATTATTATAAAATAGGCGGTGAAATATCTCGCATTGAACAATCCATTCAGCATGTAAAAGAGCTTGCCAGTCGTTATAACGAGGAACTTGCACAAGTGCAAGAAGCATGTTCAAAAGCAGAAGATAGTTTAGTCGATGAGCAAGCCAAAGCCGTAGACTTGGAAAATAAAATAGCAGCGCTCGAGCCGAAATTACAAGCTGCACGTCAAGAGCTCAGTTCAAACACAGAAAAACTCGGTGAAGCTGAGACAAAAATGGCGAAATGGCAGGATGCTTGGGAAGCGCTAAGCGAAAAAATTTCTGAGCCTACGCAAATTGTAGAAATCGAAGCGTCGCGTATCGAGCATTTAAATAATCATCTTGAGCAATTGGCTGAGCGCAAAAATAAATTATTGGAAGATTTGCATCGATTTACTCAGCATAAAGATTCACGACAATCTGAAGATTTACAATCTCGTCTAAACGAGACCAGCACTGCATTACAAACAATTTCTCCACAAATCGTGAACTTGTCGAAAAAAATTGGTATCGGACGTGATACAAGTCAAAGCTTGGGTGTGAAGTTAGAACGCGCACGTGAAAATCTACAAACGACTCAAACTGAATTATCTTCTTTAAAAGCATTACAACGTGTAGTGCTTGGTGAAGAGGGTAAGGATGTTAGTAAATGGCTGGATCAACATGACTTAGCTAAAGCACCGCGTTTAATGGATCAGCTTAAAATTGAGTCCGGTTGGGAAGCAGCGGTAGAAACTGTATTGGGAGACTACCTAGAAGCCGTCTGCGTCAAAGATATAGAGCAGGTTGCTGAATCATTGCGTGATATTCGCACTGGCCGCATGATGGTTCTAAATCATGGGGCAAAGACAATTGAATCTGCTGAAGATTCACTCGCATCTAAAGTAAAAGCACCAGTCGATTTATCGGACAAGTTAGGTAGCGTATACGTTGCACAAAATATGCGAGCTGCACTAGCTAAAGCTACTTCGCTAGAATCAGGTCAATCTGTTATTACGAAAGACGGAATGTGGGTAGGCTCAGGTTGGCTGCGAGTGTCAAGAATGGCTGCAAACAAAGGCAATGTTTTGCAGCGAAAAAAAGAAATTCAGACATTAGAAAAACAACTTCAGGAACAACAATCTGACATCAATAAAATGGTTTCAGATATAGAAAAATGTCAACAAGAATTGTATGAGAATGAGAAACAACGGGATGCTGTGCAAGCTAATTTGTCAAATGCACAAAAAATTCATGCGCAGGCTGAAGCTGAAATGTCTGGTTGGGAGAACGAAATAGAGCATGTTGAGCGCCAGGAAAAGCAGCTGCAAGATTATCTAGAAGATGTAAATCGCCAAATTAAAAAATCTCAACATGAATTGCAAGAAGCGCAGCAATCTAGACAAGAAGCAGATGAAGTGCTTGAAATTTTAAATGTTGATCGCGAGACTTTATTGAAACAAAAAGATAATGCGACATTTAGTCTAGATGGTGCACGCAATGAAGAAGTGCAGCGCCGAGAAACTGCTCATAGCTTAGCGCTGAATTTAGAATCTTATCGTAGCTCACTTAATGCAACACATGCTTCTTTAGAGCGTATGAAAGAACAGGTTGTGCAGCTAAAGCAACGTGAAGAGTCTTTGCAAGCGTCAATTGATGATGGGAATTCTCCGCTTACAGAGTTAAATGCAAGCTTGAAAAACTTTGTTGATCAGCGTGTGAAAATGGAGCATAACCTTGCAGAAGCAAGAAGTGTGGCGCAAAAAACGGAAGATCATGTGCGTAATAAACAGGAACATAACGTTGAGACACAGCGCAGTTTAGAAGGGCAACGTGGTGAGTTAAATGAACTACAGCTTGCCTGGCAAGAAGCGAATGTGCGTAGCAAAACAGTACAAGAACAGTTGCAAGAGTTTGATGTGGCCGCTGAATCTGTTATGGAAACGCTAGAAGAAGGTGCTGATGTAGCAAAATGGGAAGAGAAGACGCAAAAACTTGAACGACAAATTAATCGATTGGGTCCGATCAATCTGGCTGCGATTGGCGAGTTTGAAGAACATAACGAGCGAAAAGAGTATTTAGATAAGCAACATGAAGATCTAATTAATGCTTTAGAGACACTTGAAGACGCGATTCGAAAAATTGATAAGGAAACGAAAGATCGCTTTAAAAATATTTTTGAAAATGTAAATAGTCACTTACAAGGCATGTATCCACGTCTATTTGGTGGCGGTAAAGCGTATCTTGAAATGACAGGAGATGATCTGCTTACTACTGGCGTTGCGATAATGGCGCGTCCTCCGGGTAAGCGGTTATCCTCAATTCAATTAATGTCTGGTGGTGAGAAAGCGCTTACAGCAGTGGCATTAGTTTTTTCATTGTTTGAACTTAATCCTGCACCATTCTGTCTACTGGATGAGGTTGATGCGCCACTAGATGATGCAAATGTGATGCGTTTTTGCGACTTGTTAAAAGATATGAGTGATCGAGTGCAATTTATTTACATTACACACAATAAAAATACCATGGAGTATGCGAGTCAGCTGTTGGGTATCACCATGCATGAGCCTGGTGTGTCTCGTATCGTATCTGTTGATGTTGATGCTGCAACTGAGCTGGTCGCAGCTTCATAATCTATTGCGCTTACATTTATTGGCTCCAGTTGTGTCTACTGGCAATTTTATATTGAGACGATATTAAGCATATGGAACTAGACTTGCGTATTGCTTTATTGTTAATTGGTCTTGCATCTATTGCGGCATTATATTTTTTTGGTAAATCAAAACGTGCAATTCATCGACGCGAAGATGATGAGTTTAATTTTTCAAATAACGAAATCCCCGATGCTTTAGAGATTGATCAAGCATTAGAGCTTGAACAAGACCTTGTTACACAAAGTGTGCAGCTTAATGATGCTGGAGACGAACTTAGCAATATGCTTCGCGAAGATATTGCAGAATCACCACGTATAAAAGTTCCGAGCGATAAACCTTCTTTAAAACATCAACCCAGTTTATTGGATAAAGACCCTGAACCACCAAAACATGAGGGAAAGTTAGTTATATTGCATGTAATGGCGCGACGACCACAAAAATTTAACGGCTCCGGTATTGAGAGAATTACCAAAGAGTTGGAACTTGAGCTAGATGAAAGCCAGATTTTCAATAAATATGTCGAGCGTTTCAGTGGCAAAAAGGCGCTTTATCATATGGTGAACATGGTCAAACCAGGAACGTTTGGTCTGCGTATGACGAATGAATTTGAAACGCCTGGCTTAAGTTTTATTTTAAATTTACCAGGTCCAGAAGATGGATTGCGTGCATTTAATATCATGTTGGCGGATGCAAAAAGATTTGCAGAAGGATTAAACGGTGATTTATTGGATGAATCGCGTAGCCGCTTAAGTCCGCAGATGACAGCACATTTGCAAGAAGATATTCAACTGTTTAGTTTAAAGAATCCGCGTTCTGTTCAAGCCTGAGAGATTTCATAGTTTTCCCTCGACAAGGCTCCTAGTGCATAATTACTTGTTATGGCAGCCACTGTAAAAACTAAAATAAAAAAACTACGTGAGGAAATTCAACAGCATAATTATTCATATTATGTATTAGATGAGCCTGCTATTCCGGATGCGGAATATGACAAGCTTATGCGAAGTTTACAGAAGCTGGAAGAGGCACACCCAAAGCTTATTACCGCAGATTCTCCAACCCAGCGTGTAGGCGCTAAGCCCTTAGATGCGTTTGTGCCAGCCAAGCATGCAGTTCCCATGTTATCGCTGGGTAATGTGTTTAGCAGTGAAGAACTCGAAGCATTTGAGGTTCGGATTAAAGACCGCTTAAAAAATGATATCAATATTGATTACACCGCGGAGCCTAAGCTGGATGGCTTAGCGGTGAGTTTAGTTTATGAAAAAGGAATATTGGTTCGTGGAGCAACACGTGGTGATGGAATGACTGGTGAAGATATCACTGAAAATGTACGCACTATTAAGGCTGTGCCGCTACGGTTGCGGAAACATAAAATGTTGCCAACTAGGCTAGAGGTGCGTGGCGAAGTTTTCATAGCTAAAAAAGGCTTTGAAAAAATGAACACTGATGCGAGAGAGAAAGGCGAGAAGACATTTGTCAATCCTCGCAATGCCGCAGCTGGTAGTTTACGTCAATTGGATCCACGTAATACTGCCAAAAGACCGCTGGATATTTATTTTTATAGTGCAACAGAGATCGAAAAATTCACAACGATAACAACTCAGTTCGATTCTTTGCAGTTTCTAAAAGAATTAGGTTTAAAAACTTGCCCTGAAGTACAAAAAGTACCTGGTTATCGAGGATGTATAAATTATTATCAGGACATTTTGCAAAAGCGCGACAAACTAGAATATGAAATGGATGGTGTAGTTTACAAGGTAAACGAATTCGCATTACAGGAAGAGTTGGGTTTTGTATCTCGAGCACCTCGGTGGGCTATAGCGCATAAATTTCCAGCACAAGAAGCGGTTACTAAGGTTGAGCGTATAGAATTTCAAGTTGGCCGTACCGGTGCGCTGACACCGGTAGCGAAGCTTTTGCCTATATTTGTTGGTGGAGTTACGGTAAGCAACGCAACCCTGCACAATATGGATGAAGTAAAACGCAAAGATGTGCGAGCAGGTGATGAAGTCATTATTCGTAGAGCCGGTGATGTGATACCCGAGGTTGTAAAAACGGTTTTAAAACCAGGCATTAATCGGAATAGTGCAGTAAGACCACCGTTGAAGTGCCCTGAATGTGACTCCGATGTAGTCAGAATTGAGGGTGAAGCGGTAATTCGTTGCAGCGGTGGTTTGTTTTGTCCTGCGCAACGTAAAGGTGCAATTAAACATTTTGCGTCACGCACTGCAATGGATATTGAAGGTCTAGGCGATAAGCTGGTTGATCAGTTTGTCGATGAGTCGTTGGTAGAAAGTGTGCAAGATTTATATGTTTTAGAGAAAGAAAAAATTATTGCACTTGATCGTATGGGCGAAAAGTCTGCTGATAATTTATTGTCAGCAATCGAGAAAAGCAAGAAGACTACATTTGCACGATTTATCTATTCGCTTGGGATACGCGAGGTTGGTGAGGCAACTGCGCATGCGCTGTCCGATCATTTCCCTGATTTAAAATCGTTATTAAATGCAAATGATGAGCAACTTCAAGAGATTGATGATGTAGGTCCTGTGGTGGCTGAGAATTTAATTCAATTTTTTGCGCAAAAGCATAATCGAGAAGTGATCGATGCATTAATAGAAGCAGGTGTTAGCTGGAAGAAGAAAGTAAAACAAAAATCAAGCACGAGTGGTAAAAAGGCTTTATTGTCTGGAAACACTTATGTGCTGACAGGGACTTTAAAGCAATTTACGCGTACAGAAGCCAGTGAAAAATTAAAACAATTAGGTGCAAAAGTAACCAGCAGTGTATCAAAAAAGACCTCAGCAGTTATTGCAGGAGAAAGTCCTGGTTCAAAAGTCACTAAAGCAGATAAGCTAGGAGTCAAAGTGCTTGGCGAAAAAGATTTGCTTAAACTCCTCAAGAAGTAGAATGAGAAAAAATAAATGATTTTAAATTTAGTTTCTATTTTCAAATAAAAGATTTGCTAGATTAGTAAATATAGTAAAAGGATATGCTGATTTGAAAACAGAACGCCGAGCAATTGCACGCTATCGTGCCAAGCTTGCTGTACAAATTGACATGAGCGAGTATCAGTTTGATGCAATAACAACTGAGGTATCGTTACGAGGCTTGCGTGTTCTATGCGAGGGGCCTGTTGCTAATACTGTGTTTAATCAATATATCCAGGTTACGCCTGGCGCAAATATCGGCGCGAATATCAATATAAAAGTCCCCAATAGTCGTGACATGTCGGACAATATTGATTGTAATGCGCGCGTAATTTCGGTGAACCGCATTGCACAAAATCGCTATATGGTTGGTTTCAAATTAATTGAAATGGATCCACAGAGCTTGGAGTGTTGGCAAGGCTATATAGCAATACAACGTTAACCGCCTTGGCTAATAAATTGCCAGGGAAAATTTGCGAGCATTTGCAAGGGGTTCAAGTGCATATTGTTTTGAGTATTATCACTGCCTTAGCAGGCTTGGCATGGGCACTTTCCTCGCTACAAAAATCGGGTTTTGATTTTAATTCCTTAAACCCATTCCTTTGGCATCGCCGCAGTAAATGGCGAAAAAAGCATGATACTAAACCAATCTATAAACTAAGCGAACCGTTAGATGTTGCTTCTGTTTTATTGCTAGGTATTGCAAAGTGTGAAGGAGAAATTAGTGCGGAACAAAAAAATCAATTAGTCGCGATATTTCAAAACGAATTTCGCTTAGACGCGAATCAAGCCTCTGACCAACTATTGGCGAGCTCCCACCTGTTGCGAGATGAAATTTATATTGTGGATAATATCACTAGGCTAATGGAGTTAAGCGGGCCAAAATTTACCCCAAGTCAATCTACATCGCTGTTGGAGCTGATGAAGCAGATTGCTAAAACTGAAAGCTCAATCAATTATGAACAGCAGAAATTAATCGACGCTATACAGAAATATTTTGCTAAAATACAAAAAGGACCCAATAACTGGTAGTTCCAGCATAATCTTTTTTAATTCTTTTTTATTTTTGGCAGCGTATTAAATTGTCATATATTCATTCAACTGCGGTTGTCTCCTCAAAAGCTGAAATTGGTGTCGATGTAAAAATTGGACCTTATAGCGTCGTAGAGGATCATGTTGTGATTGGGGACGAAACCGAAATTGGTCCGCATTGTGTGCTTCACTCCTATGTAAAATTAGGCAAACAAAATCAACTACATGCCCAAGTTGTTTTGGGCGGTGTGCCACAAGATCTTACTTTCAATGGAGAAGAAACTTGGGTTGAGATGGGTGATGATAATATTATTCGTGAAAATTGCACTGTGCATCGTTCTACTAATCCAAATCAAGCAACTACTTTGGGTTCTAAATGCTACCTCATGAGTTATTCTCATGTTGCACATGATTGCCAGTTAGGTGATGAAGTTATACTGACCGCATATGTAGGACTAAGTGGCCATATAGAAATTGGCGATAAAGCAATTTTGGGCGGACACGTGGGTACGCATCAATTTATTCGGATAGGCAAGATGTCGATGATTGCTGGCTTTACACCGGTGCGTAAAGATGTATTGCCATATACTTTGCTTGGTGGTGATCCAGTGCGCCATTTAAGACTAAATACAATTGGTCTTCGACGTTCAGGAATGAAATCTGGAGAGTATAAAAAATTAGAAAAAACATTTCGGCATTTACGAGATGGTGGATCGATCGAGGATCAAAGTGGTACAGATGAAATTAAAGCCTTACGTGAATTTATACTGGAGCCATCAAAGCGCGGTATTTACGGTTTTTTAAAAAGCTAATATTTTCATTGCTTTTATGTCTAGCACGATAATAATTCTCATTGATATGATTCTGTTGCGTAAGGGCCCAGAAGACTTTCCTGCCAGTCACTCTTTGATGATTATTTTGATTATGATCAATCTAATTGTTTCGATTGCTTTAGCTTCAAAGATTCATAGCCAAACGATTGCAGTTAGTTTGAGTGTGTTAGGTTTAATTATAACTTATATTTTTATTAAAATATTGTTGGTGAATAAAGCTGAACGTTTTACACAAACATTCAGCTCGATGGTTGGCGTGTCTATATTGATTGATTTGATTTCAGTGCCTGTTATTTTTCCATTACTGAATGAAGATTTAAGTCAAAACATTATATTGCTATTTTGGTTGCTGGCATCGGCTTTATATATTTGGCTAGTCGTAACCTATGGTTTCATTATAAGTCGAGCGTTATCTATAACGCTTGGTTATGGTGTATCTATAGCCGCAGCATATGTATTAGTGTCTTATATGATTTTTGAGCTCATCATAGCGGGTAGGGTGGCAAGCTAATGCATATACATATACTAGGAATCTGTGGAACGTTTATGGGCAGTTTAGCCATTATTGCTAAACAAATGGGCCATACAGTTTCAGGATCTGATGTAAATGTTTATCCACCGATGAGTACGCAATTAGAGATGGCAGGCATTGAGTTAATGAGCGGTTATTCGGTGGATCATTTGTTCCCCATGCCAGATCAAATTATCGTAGGTAATGTGATTTCACGTGGAAATGAAGTAGCAGAGTACTTATTAAATAATCATATACCTTATACGTCAGGGCCAGCCTGGTTACATGATCATGTGCTTTGTGATCGTTGGGTGCTCGCTGTCGCGGGTACGCATGGTAAAACAACCACCAGTAGCATGCTGGCGTGGATACTAGAATCTACAGGTTTAAAGCCAGGTTTTCTGATTGGCGGTGTGCCAGAAAATTTTGAATATTCATCTAGATTGGGGGATTCCAAGTACTTTGTCATTGAAGCAGATGAGTATGATACCGCTTTTTTTGATAAGCGGTCGAAATTCATTCACTACTGCCCGCATACCCTGGTGCTAAATAACTTAGAATTTGATCATGCGGATATTTTTGATGATCTTGATGCGATCAAGCGTCAATTCCACCACCTGCTTAGAATTTTGCCGAATGACGGAAAACTCATCATCAACAAGGATGATCAAAATATACAAGATGTAATTGATATGGGATGTTGGACGCCAATCGAGTCATTTTCAACTCAAGGACAAGCTGCTACATGGTTTGCGAACGATATTGATTTGCAAAATTCACAATTCACTTTGCAACAAAACAATAAACCACGTGGTCTTGGAGCGCTAAAACTGTTTGGTCGGCATAACATTGCGAATGCAATTGCTGCCATTGCTGCTGCACAACATGCCGGTGTTTATGTTGAGGATGCACTACAGGCATTGGCTAACTTTGATGGCGTAAAGCGTCGCTTAGAGCATAAGGGCACTTTTAATAATATAAGTGTGTATGACGACTTTGCACATCATCCAACTGAAATTACAGCTACGATTGCGGCATTTAAAGAGCAGCGCCCTGAGGGAAGAATTATTACAATTTTTGAGCCACGTTCTAATTCGATGCGTTTGGGTATTCACGTTGATCATTTAGCGAGTGCCTTTAATGATGCTGATAAAGTTTTCATTTTTGAGCCTAGTGATCTGCAATGGTCACTGGAAGATGTTACGAAAAACATTAAACCCGATACAAAGCTTTTTTCTACAGTAGATGATGTTATTTTGGATTTGCTGAATGAAGTTAAGGCTGGTGACAATGTTCTAATTTTGAGTAATGGAAGCTTTGATGGCTTATCTGAAAAGCTTGTTCTACAAATGTCTAATCGAGACTCAAATTTTCTTCACTAAATAAATCTTATGACTAATAAAAGAAAACGTCGCAGCTTATCTTCTGGTGACCGAATAGGAAAATATCAGCTAGATGAAATTATTCATCAAGGGAAATACCGTACTATCTATAAAGCACATGACCCTTTTCTGGAGCGCGATGTTGCAATTAAAATTAGTCAGTTTCCAGATAATGATCAAGGCGAAGAAAACTCTCAGCAGCTTCGTAATTCATTTTTTTTAGAAACACGAGCAGTTGGGCAGTTGCTACATCCAAATATTGTCGCAGTATATGACGCAGGAGTGGGGGATAGGCAAACATTTATTGTGATGGAATATATCAACGCCAAGAGTTTGGCTAGTATGATGTTAGCCAAAGAAAAGATCCCTGTGTCTAAAGCCATTGACATAGCATTCAAGTGTTGCAAAGCGCTTGAGTATGCGCATAGTAAAAATGTGGTCCATCGTGATATCAAACCTGCAAATATTCTCATCACTCAAAATGGGAATGTAAAAATAGTAGATTTTGGCGTTGCCAAAGTGCGCAATGAGATTGATACATTCACAAGTGGTATCTTTGGTTCACCTTTATATATGTCTCCCGAGCAAATTGAGGAACAAGAAGTTGGGCCGAGCACAGATCTTTACGCGCTAGGAGTGGTGCTATATGAAATTTTAACCGGCGAAAGATTATATGAAGCGGAAAATGTGCATACTTTGATGTATAAAATTTTGCATGAAAAGCCAAAACCACTTGCCGATTTTGAGATTGAGCATGCTGAAAAATTACAACCTATTATTGATCAAGCGTTAGAGAAGCAACGTGATCGCCGTTATCCAGCTGCTGCTGATTTCGCTGCAGCTATTCGTAGTGTTGATCTTGCATTGCGATATGAAGAATCTGAAATTATAAAAAATGTAAATGCTGATCAAGCAAGCACGCTAAGTTTCTTTAATGATTTCGATCGCAAACAATTATCAGAATTTGTAGATCTCGCAACATGGTTACGCATTAAACAAGATGAAACAATTATTTCTGCAGGTGAAATTGATCAAACCTTCTATGTCATAGTGAGTGGAAAGGCAATTGTCTATCGATTAAATGAACCTGTTAAAACATTAAATGAAGGAGATTGCTTTGGTGAAATGGGGCTACTAAGAAATGAAAATAGTAGTACTAGTGTTGTTGCAAGTAGCGATATGCTACTTATGAAGCTCACAACTTCTGATCTAGATAAAATGTCAATCACATTACAGGCGCAATTCTACAAGGCGGTATCACTTTCTATTATGAAGCGTCTCTCTGAAGATGAATTGGCTGCTGATAAAGCTGCTTAATCACGGTAATATTTATATATAAACGATTTTCAAATTTTAGATTAAGTATACGTCTTGTCATCTAATTCGCAGGAACTTCCACTATTCCCGCTAAATGCGGTGATTTTTCCTGGTGGCGTTCTGCCACTACGCATATTTGAGCCACGTTATCTAGATATGGTGAAGGATTGCATGCGTGATGAACATGGTTTTGGCATTGTCTTGATCAAACAAGGCAAGGAGTCAGGCCAGACTGCGGATATATACAATACGGGTACGGA
>JBCCEI010000028.1:0-21060 GCA_039030355.1 Pseudomonadota bacterium
CCGCAATACAATCTTCGCAATCAAAAAACACAATCGTATTTCTTTATCCTGGACAAGCGAGTCAGTACCCTGGCATGGCTACTGCTTTATATTCAAATCAGCCCGTGTTTCGCACAGCACTTGATACATGTGCTGAAATTCTTGGCTCAAAAATCAATATCAGAAAATTACTGCTTGAAGATGCGTCTGAAGAAACAGTCACTAAAACAGAAAATGCACAACCTTGCCTGTTTACTTTTGAATATGCGCTAACTCAGCTTTGGTTAAGCTGGGGTATCAAACCCAGTGCGATGTTGGGTCATAGCCTGGGTGAATGGGTGGCCGCGTGCATCGCAGACGTCATGTCACTAGAAAGCGCCATCAATATTGTTGCGGAGCGAGGTCGTTTAATGCAGGCCATGCCGGCGGGCGCCATGCTAGCCGTTCCATTAACTGCAGAAGCAATAAACCAAGAGCTAGATCAAGATCTTGTCATTGCCGCATACAACGCACCATCCTTATGCGCCATTTCCGGATCATTAACTGCGATAGAAACATTAGAAACTAAATTAAATTCCAAAGGTATCTCAGCAAAACGCTTACATACATCACATGCATTTCACTCACCCAGTATGCAAGATGCGGTTGCCCCATTAATTGAGATCGTTTCCAAACAAACTTTAAGCGCACCTACAATTCCTTTTATTTCTAATGTGAGTGGCACCTGGATTACAGATGCGCAAGCGACGGATGCAAACTATTGGGGTAATCAGTTACGTGTCGCTGTTAGATTCGATAAAGGACTGGACACTATTGCCAAACTCGATAATCCATTACTTATTGAATTAGGTCCAGGCAAAACACTTGGCACATTAGCACGCATGACGATAGCGGATGAAAATCCCATTCGCTGTATACAAACACAAGCTGATATCCATCAGAAAGATCAAACCGATGCTAATCAGATGGCACTTACCGCTTTGGGACAAGCTTGGTGTGAGGGTGTGAATGTGGATTGGTCGAGTATGGCTCGAACCTCTCACCAAGATTATCAACCTAAACGGGTTCAATTACCGGTTTATCCATTTGCTCGAGATAGGTATTCAGTTGAAACGAACTTATCCGCTTTGCAAACACAACCATCAAAAAGTCTCGCGCACACGGATATGAAATCCTGGTTCAGCATGCCAAGTTGGCAGCGCCAATCTCCATTAAGCTTGGCACCTGCAGCATCAGATCGTGTTCACTGGCTACTTTTTGCTGATTCACATGGTATCGCGGATAAATTAGCAGAAAAAATTGAACATGCAGGACAAGACGCATATCGAGTACATGCAGGCGAAAATTTTTCACAATCTGCTTATCGTTGTTTCAATATTAAACGCGATGCACATGAAAGTTATCAAGAATTGTTTGCTGATCTTGCTAACCGTGATGCAACTCCGGGACAAATCGTTTGGTTATGGCCACTTGATATGGAAAAAAGTAATGGTCATACGAATACGGCTCGTATTGCTTTTTTAGAGTTATTGACTCTGATCAAGGTCATTAGTGAATTTGCCGAACCGATTCAACTAACCGTTATTACCAAGCATGGTCAAGACGTAAGTGGTTTTGAAACACTTCATACAAACCAAAACGCGATTACGGGCTTAGTACAAGTTGTGGGACAGGAGTATCCGCATATAGGTTGCCGTTTGGTTGATCTTGAAAACGAACTAACTAAATCTACTGCAGATGAATTACTTCAGGAACTATTTGTAGTTGAGCCACCCATTATGTCAGCTTGGCGTTCAGGAACACGCTGGGTGCAGAACTATACACCTTTAGCTTTACCAGATTTAAATTCATTGGCACATAAACCTATACGAAATTTAAAACGCGAAGGACATTATGTAATTATTGGTGATATTGATAATGGTTTAGGCCGTTTTTGGGCACAGTCACTTAAAACACATTACGAGGCAAAATTAACCCTAATCGATACAAGTGACAACACAGACAATAAATATACTAACGCGTTGTATATTAACACCCCTGCCTCAGATGAAACACAATTGCAGGCTGCATTAACTCAAAGCGTTGAAGAGTTCGGTCGTATAAGCGGAATTTTTTATAGTAGCCCAACAACCAATTCAAATTCCGCTGCTCCTCTCGCATTAATGCATGAACATCATTGGAAATATACACAAGAAAATAAATTATCAGCATTGCTTACACTTGCTAACTCCCTAGCAGAACATCAACCGGATTTTGTTTGTGTCCAGTCTTCATTATCTTCTATCATTGGTGGTATTGGGCTTGCCGCCTACGCCGCTGCAAATCATCAACTTGAAGTCATTACCTGCCAGCAAAATAAAAGCAGCCATGTCCCATGGTTCGCCATTAATTGGGATGCTTGTGATGAGTCTCAAAATAACGAAACTAACGCTAACACTTTAGGAGCTGCTTTAGCTGAATTTGCTTTAAATCCAGATGAAGTTTGGCAGGCCACCGAAAGAATATTATGCCTTGCACCTACAGGACAGATCATCGTTTCGCGCGCCCCACTTGAAGCCCGTATCGAACAATGGCTCAGTTCACGACCACGAGATCATCATGCCGATACTGTTGGTGCGCGACCCAAAGGCAAACACGACAGTCATGAGCGCCCAGATCTGAATACGGAATACGTGGCGCCTGGTGATGAAATTGAAATTACCGTTGCAAAAATTTGGCAAACTTCTTTAGGCATTGATCAGGTTGGTGTTAACGATAATTTCTTTGAATTAGGTGGGCACTCACTTTTAGCCATTCAAGTCATCGGTAAGCTACGTGATGCTTTTCCAGTTGAAATAGAAATTCAACAACTTCTTAGTGACAATCCAACCGTAGCAAATGTTGCAGCTGCGTTAAAACAACGTCTACCTGAAGCGGATGACTTAAACACAATGGCTGAATTACTCCAGGAAATAAAAGCTGCTGAGGATATGGAACAAACTGCGGGAGGCAAAGGATGAGCAGCCTATTTGAACAACTTGCAGAACTCACACCCGAACAACGCGCTCAATTTGAAAAGCGTCTTGCGGAACGTGGTGTTGTAACCAGTCAACAATCGCATGCTATCTCTGCACGTGATACAAGCAAAGAAACTCCGTTATCATTTGCACAACAACGTCTTTGGTTCGTACAACAATTTGACTCAAATAATAGCGCTTATAATGCAGGAAGTGCACTGCGTTTACGCGGACCATTGAATGTTAATGCCTTAAATCAGGCTTTAACAAAAATTATAGAGCGACATGAATCGTTACGAACCGCATTTGTCCGTGCAAAGAATGGTCAACCTGAACAACGTATTCTCAATCCAAGCCAAATAAATCTTGAAGCTTTAGATGCTTCCATGGATATAAATAATGAATCCGGTTTGGATCTAGTAATTCAAAAAGTTTTACAAGAGCCTTTTGACTTGAGTAAGCCGCCCTTGCGTCTGGCGTTATATAAACTTAATGATGCAGACCACTTATTTATTATAGTGACACACCACATCATCAGTGATCGATGGTCTGTTATGGTGTTCTTACGTGAACTAACACTCCTTTATCGCTCAATAGTCAGTAACGCTAAAATAGAGTTACCTGCTTTGCCAATACAGTATGCCGATTGGTCTGTTTGGCAACGACAACAACTCACTGGTGTGAAGTTGTCAAAATTATTAGCGTATTGGCACGAACAACTAAAAAACCCCCTTCCCTACCTAGAATTACCGACTGATTTCACACTACCTGCGATAGCCAGTCATCAGGGAGCACAACTTCCTTTTCAACTCGATACTGACTTGAGCAACCAACTCAAAACTTTGGCAAGCAATTATCAAGTGAGCTTGTTTAGTTTGTTACTCAGTGCATATAAAACTTTACTTTATCGTTACACTAACTCCGTTGATATTGTTGTGGGCAGCGAGGTTGCCAATCGCGATAAAAGCGAAACCACTGGCTTGATTGGCCCTCTAGTGAATACTCTAGTATTACGTAGTGACCTCAGCGGCAACCCAAAGTTTTCAGAATTATTAAAGCGCGTGCATCAAACAGTGGTGGATGGTCTTGAACATCAGCAACTGCCATTTGAAAAACTTGTTGAAGAATTAAATCCTGATCGTCAACTCGATCAACTTACACCATTGTTTCAGGCAAAGTTTGATTTACAGCAACTCAGCCTAGATCGTTATCAATTTGATGAGCTTGAGCTTCAACGATATCCGGTTGAAGAAACACAAACCAAGAATCCATTAAGATTTAATTTACAAGACAGTGAAAAATCGATTTATGGACAAATTGAATACAGTACAGATCTTTTTTTAGCGGAAAGTATTTCACGCATTGCTGAACATTACAAAGTCTTATTAGGTGCAATTGTGGAGTCACCTCACAATCATCTTTTGGATTTACCCATACTGAATGAAGCCGAACAAAGTTTTGTTATAAAGGGTTGCAATGGGAGTGAAGTTAACCACCCAAGTGGTACATTACAAAAACTATTTACTACGCAAGCAGAACGTACTCCCAATGCCGTAGCAGTTTCTGATCAGCAGAATGACTTTAGCTATGCTCAGCTTGATCTTGCAAGTGACCAACTTGCAAAAGGTCTTCTCAAACGTGGCATTAAGTTAGAGTCCACAGTTGGTGTGTGCATGGAACGCGGTTTTAATTTGATCGTGGCGCTACTTGGCATACTCAAAGCGGGTGCTGCTTATGTGCCACTGGATCCCGCCTATCCTGCGCGTCGTCTTGCACACATCGTCGATGATGCAGAAATAGATATTTTAATTTCAGACGCATCCTTACCTGAATTTTCATCGCAGCGAGACTTTAAAATCATTGATGTCGAGCAAATTATAAATGATAGCGCGTCATCAATAAGCCTACCTGTAATTAAAGACAAAAATCTTGCGTATGTGATTTATACATCGGGTTCAACAGGTTTGCCGAAAGGTGTGGCCATTGAACATCGTAATGCAGTTGCCATGCTGCACTGGGCACGTGCGCAATATGATGATGCGTCCTTATCCGGTGTGTTTGCGGCTACTTCTATATGCTTTGATTTATCAATATTCGAAATTTTTGTGCCACTTGCGTGGGGCGGGCGTATCATCTTGGCAGAAAATTTACTTAGCTTAGCGAATCATCGTGCTCACGATGAAGTGACCTTGCTGAATACTGTGCCCAGCTTATTAAGCCAGTATATGTCAAACCATACACTGCCAAATGCGGTGAACACGATTAACCTTGCCGGTGAAGCATTGCCTGTAAATCAGGTGCGCACATTGCAAAAAAATCCAAATATAAAACACCTATACAATCTTTACGGGCCCTCTGAAGATACAACCTACTCGACGTTTGCACCCTTGACGGCACAACACTTTGATCCTGATACGATGCGAGTACCAATCGGTAAGCCTGTTGAAAATACACACGCGTATGTCGTGGATTCCAACCTGCAACCTGTTCCGATTGGCGTAGCGGGAGAACTTTTGCTAGGCGGGGACGGCATTGCGCGTGGATATTTAGGCAAAGCGGAATTAACCGCCGAGCGTTTCATTAATAATCCGATACATTCCAGCCCTGCAAAGGTATATCGCACCGGTGACATGGTCGTGCGACGTGCTAATGGACAACTGGAATTCTTAGGGCGCTTTGATCACCAATACAAGATCCGCGGTTATCGTATTGAAGCAGGTGAAATTGAAACCGCATTGGGTTCTCATGAAACAATAACGGAAGCACTTGTTTCAACCTTTGAAAATGAACAAGGCGAACAACACTTGTTGGCATATGTAGCTACGAATAAATCCTTAAATGCTCCAAGTCCATCGACATTACGCGCTTATTTATCTGAGCAACTACCTTCTCCGATGATTCCAACGATGTGGTATTTCTTATATGAACTGCCTCGATTACCCAATGGCAAAGTTGATCGTCAAAGTTTACCGAAACCATCAGAAACTAAATATAAAAAACAATATGTCGCACCAAAATCAGATACCGAAAAAGTGCTTGTTGAAATCTGGCAAGCGTTACTTAAACAAGAACGTATAGGTATTGAAGACGATTTTTTCGCATTAGGTGGACATTCCTTATTGGCCATTGAGCTGATTACACAAATTGAACAAAAGTTGAATCGCACTATCGCATTACGTAGTTTGTTTTTAGCACCCACCATCGCAGCATTGGCACCTATTGTTGAAAACGAAGCTGACTCAACAATTCATACGAATACTAGGCCCACTATTGAAATAGACGCTGAGAATGCTCATCACGCTTTTCCACTGACCGATATACAACAGGCCTATTGGTTAGGAAGAAGCGGCGCATTTGAACTAGGCAATATTGCAACACATGGATATCGAGAAATTGATGTTACTGGACTGGAACCAAGCTTAATCAATCACGCTCTCAATCAACTCATCAAACGACATGGAATGCTACGCGCGATCGTTGAAAGTGATGGCACACAAAGAATATTAAACCAGGTTGATGAGTTTGAAATTTCGATTTCCGATCTATGTAATTTAACCGATAACGAACGCGATCTTGCAGTAAGCGCAATTCGTGAACGCCTTTCACACCAGATATTTAATTTAAATCAATGGCCGCTATTTCATATAGAAGCTGCACGAATTTCTTCGAATCAAGTACGTTATTTCGTGAGCTTTGATGTCATCATCGGTGATGCATGGAGTTTGCAAATACTTGGACGTGATATGGCGCGGTTATTAAGCGGCGAGCGTTTGTCAAAACTGAGTTTAAGTTTTCGTGATTATGTGCTCGCTGAACATGCTTATAAAAATTCTCCTGAATATGAAGCATCATTAAACTACTGGCAATCGCAATTGGACTCTATGCCTGCTGCACCCGAGTTACCACTATACAAGTCACCAGCAGAAATTGAACAACCACGTTTTCAACGACGTAGTTGGAAATTACCTAAAACTCAGTGGCAACAGCTACGCAAAAGAATCAGTCAGGCTGGTTTAAGCCCTTCATCGGTGGTGCTAACCGCATTTAGTGAAATACTGGCCAAATGGAGTCGATGCCGCGACTTTACGATTAACCTTACTTTGTTTAATCGCTACCCATGTCATCCGCAGGTAAATCAAATTATCGGAGACTTTACATCCTCGTTACTTTTAAGCTTTAAAGGAAGTGATGAAATTAGCTTTACAGAAAGAGCGCGACGGGTACAGACACAACTGTGGGAGTCACTGGAACATCGAGCCGTGAGTGGTGTACATGTGCAACGCCAACTCGCTTCGATGAATGACCATAGTGGCGGTGCATTAATGCCAGTCGTCTTCACCAGCACCCTCGGTCAAGACAGTAGCAGTTTACGACCTGGATCATGGCAAGCAGAAGTCAACTATGCTTTAAGCCAAACATCACAAGTCTATCTAGACCATCAAGTTTCTGAAATCGATGGTGAGTTATGCATTAACTGGGATGCAATTGATGATTTATTTCCAACTGGTGTACTCGATGAAATGTTTAATGCTTACACACATTTAATTCAGTCACTTGCGAATAATGATCAAACATGGCTTACATCCGTCATATTACCGCAGATAAATTATTTAACTGAATTGAATGGTAAAACAGAATTCAAGATTAAAACAGATAATGAACTATTGCATGAAGCGTTTTTCATTCAAGCAGCAAAACAAGCAAACAATATTGCAATTATAAACGATGATGTACGTTTGAGTTATGCCGAGCTAGCCAGATACGTTATCGATCTTAGTAAACAACTACAACAAAATAATTGCGCCGCCAACGAGCTGATTGCAATATCTCTCGACAAAGGTTGGTATCAAATTGTGGCCACTCTTGCCGTGTTAACAGCCGGTAGTGCTTATGTGCCCATTGACCCAAGCTTGCCACGAAAAAGACGTAAAGATTTAATGAATGATACTGGCGCAAAAATTTTAATTAGCGACAGTGATGACTGGCCCGATAATATCACTCGCATTCCTCCAGCTTCAGTTAACGAAAAGCCTGATTCAAAAAATAATGAATATAATTTTCAAACATGTCATGCAAATTCGGATGATTTGGCATACGTGATTTACACGTCAGGCTCAACGGGAATGCCTAAAGGCGTGATGATCGATCATCGTGGTGCAGTAAACACAATTAAAGATGTAAACCAGCGTGTCAATTTAAATAGCGACGACTGTGTCTTGGCATTATCGTCACTAAGTTTTGATTTATCTGTATATGATATCTTTGGCACCTTATCCGCAGGTGCTTGTATAGTGATACCAAATGCAAGCAAGCGTCATGACCCTGCACATTGGTTAGAGCTTATAGTTAAGCATAAAGTTAGTATTTGGAATTCAGTTCCAGCATTGTTTCAGCTGCTACTGGAAGAATATCAACGCGCCATACCAGACTCTAATCCACCTATTCGCTCAGCTATGCTAAGCGGTGACTGGATACCTTTATCTTTGCCAAGCACATTAGCAAGTGCGATGCCAAATGTGGAATTGATAAGTATGGGGGGTGCAACAGAAGCATCAATCTGGTCGATATGGTATTACGTTGAAGCACTATTACCAGAGTGGAAAAGTGTTCCCTATGGTACTCCGCTGAACAATCAAACTTGGTACATTTTAGACGAACAACATAAACCTTGCCCACCTTGGGTAACCGGTGACTTATATATTGGTGGCAGCGGGTTAGCACGTGGCTATTGGAAACGTCCTGAACTGACTGCGGAATCTTTTATCCCAAATCCTTTAGCACATGGAAAAAATAAGTGTCTGGATCCAGTGTTATATAAAACCGGTGACATCGGTCGTTATCATCCTGAAAACTGGATTGAGTTTTTGGGTCGTGAAGATGCGCAAGTAAAAATAAGTGGCCATCGAATTGAGCTTGGTGAAATAGAACATTGCTTATCAAAGCATCCCGCCATCGCCCATGCGGTGGTTAACAGTATTGGTGATCCAGCAGAACTGATTGCATATGTCGTGCCGGCAAGCGAAGACAATGATACAAACAAAAATATTTTTGCGCGTTTACAATTCAAAGATACACAACATCATTCAAATGAGAAATCTAATTCCGGTATTGATTTGCCACAACCAGATGATGCAGGTTTTCGTCGCCAGTCCCACCGTAACTATATTTCTGATGCAATTCCTTACAAAAATTTTACAAAATTAATTGCATTACTAGCCGCAAATAATAATAGCGGCTCAGCCATACCGAAGTATCAATATCCTTCCGCAGGTAGTTTATATCCGGTAACGGTTTATTTATCCGTTAAACCAAATCGTGTAGAACAAATGGATGCTGGATGGTATCGCTATGATTCTATTCACCATCAGCTAATTAAATTGGGAAATAATAATGACAATATTCATCCCCAAGATGAAAAATTTTATACTGTTAACCTATCTGCGTTTGAAAGCAGTGCATTTTCTATTTTCTTAGTTGCCGATCTTGAAGCGATCGTACCTATATATGGGGAACGTAGTCGTGATTTTTGCTTACTAGAGGCTGGATATATCGGCCAATTATTAATGCAACATGCAGCTGACTTGGATTTGGGGTTATGTCCGATCAATGATCCTGGCTTCAATTTGCTAGATCAGATTTTACCACTTGATGAGCACCGCGTGTTGTTACACGGCCTGCTGGGAGGCGGTATAGATCCAGAGTGGTCTTCAACTTGGGCAGCACTAGGTAATAACAATGGACTTTCATTCATTGAACAATTGCAAAATCATCTTAGCGAAACATTACCCAATTATATGATTCCTGCTCGTTTTCAACTTTTGAAAGAATTACCACTTAGCCCAAATGGTAAACTAGATCGTAGTCAATTGCCTAAGCCTGAAATCACAAGCAACTCAAGCTATCGCGCACCTGAGAGTACACTTGATCAACAGGTTGTCGATTTATGGAGCAGAGTTCTTGGTCAAGAGCGCGTAGGAATGGACGATAACTTTTTCCAATTAGGTGGCAATTCTTTATTAGCCATACAATTACTCAGCGGGTTGCGCGAACTAGGTAACAATGATTTATCAATCGCACAACTTTTCGATTCATTAACGCCTGCATCACAAGTAGAACTACTCCATACCTTGCCCGCATCAACAATAGAAGAGACATCGATAACACGTATAGAACGAAAACAAAATGTTCGCACTGAAAATATGAGTGACAAAGCCGTGGATGAGATGCTCAACAACATACTTAATAGCGTTGATCAAGAAAATGATTTTGAGTCATCATGACAAAGGAATCGCAATCACAGTCGATTGAAAATATCGATAAGCTTAGCCCTGCGCAAAAACGTGCGCTATTAGAAAAGATTCTTGCAGAACGTGCAGCAGATACTAACCCTTCATCTGAGCTGCATCCTTTATCTTTTGCACAACAACGTTTGTGGTTTATAGACCAACTATCTCCTGGTCAGAGCGCATATAGTATTCCTGCTGCTTTACGTCTCGAGGGTCCACTTGACGTAACGATACTGCATAAAAGTCTAGATCACATTATCAATAGGCATGAAATATTACGTACTTGTTTTATTGCAGAAGAGGACAATGATCCGGGGCAACTTATCGTTCAAGAATTTGCATTTGAATTGCCACTTATTGAGATCACTAACGAACATGAATATACATACAAGGAGCAAGTTAAATCACTGTTAGCCACACCTTTTGACCTACAAAACGGACCATTATTACGTGCGCGTTTACTACGTATAAATCAGAGTTCACATATACTGCTACTATGTATACATCATATCATTGCTGATTATTGGTCACTTCGTGTCTTAATGCGTGAGCTCGTTGAACTTTACCGAGTAAATGCAAATACAAATACAGCAAATTTACCTGAGCTGCCAATACAATATCTTGATTATGCGGTTTGGCAGCATGAGCATCAAAAAGACATGCAACAACAGCTTGATTATTGGCATTCTCATCTGGCCGATATGCCAAACCTGCTGCAACTTCCGACCGATTACCCTCGCCCTGCACGACAAAGTTTCAAAGGTGCACGCCACTCAATCAACATTAGCAACACACTGACAGATAAAATTAAACTACTTGCAAAAAAACACCATGCTAGCTTATTTGCAACTTTACTTGCAGCCTTACAAGTTCTGTTATTTAGGTGGAGTAAGCAAAATGACTTTGCAATTGGCACCACTGCAACCAATCGTGATCGCAAAGAACTACGCGACTTAATTGGCCTGTTTGTAAACAATTTAGTACTGCGTGCTCGCCCAAGTGATGAAATGTCTTTTACCACATTATTATCACAAGCTAGTCGCTGCACGCTGGATGCACTTGCAAATCAAAGTGTGCCGTTTGAACAAGTTGTAGAAAGTCTAGATCCAGCACGCCAACTTAGTCATAACGCTCTATTTCAAGTGATGTTTGTGCTTCACAATACTCCACTTCAAAGCGTACAAATTCCAAATCTGAGTATTAGCTCTTTAGAAATTGAATTTGATACGTCCCGCTTTGACTTAAGCCTGGATTTGGTCGATACCGATGATACATTAAAAGGCTTTATTGAATACAGCACAGATCTGTTCTCAGAGAAAACAATAGAACGATTTTCAGAACACTTAACATTGGTGCTACATGCAGTAGTTGAAACACCCGGAATACGCATTGGGGAAATACCACTATTAAGTTCTAAAGAGCAAAAACTATTTAATGGCTGGAACGCCACTGCTACCGAAATTCCTACATGCTGTGCACATCAACTTTTTGAAAAACAAGTCGCCAAGTCACCCAATGAAAACGCTGTTTCAGATAATAACAAAACACTCACATATGCTGAGTTGAACCAACAAGCGAATCAATTAGCCCATCTACTTCTGCAACATGGTGCAGGACCTAATAAAGCGATTGCAATGGCTTTATCTCGAGACATAAATCTTGTGGTAACACTTTTAGCCATATTAAAAACCGGTAGCTATTATCTGCCACTTGATCTTAATCACCCGACTGATCGCATACTTTCAATACTTGCTGATAATGAAAGTGGTTTTATCATTTGTAAAAGTAATATTTCGTTTACGCCTCCAAGCAAGTGGACAATGATTGTCCTAGATCATGAGCAAGATACGATAAACACTCAACCTCTAAATAATATAGAACAAAATTATAGTGCTGAGCAATTAGCCTACCTTATCTACACGAGTGGTAGCAGCGGCCAACCAAAAGGCGTCCCAATACGCCATTCGAGTTTAGTAAATTTACTTACGTCTATGACAAAAGCTCCAGGTATTGAAAATACTGATCGGCTTTTAGCAGTCACTACCATTGCATTTGATATCGCAACCTTAGAAATTCTGCTTCCATTGATTAGCGGAGCCGAACTTGTAATAGCAAATGACGCCGTAACTTCGGATGGCGCAACACTGAGGCAGCTAATTAAACAAGCAGACATCACCATGATGCAAGCTACACCTTCAACCTGGCGCCTGCTGATGGATTCAGATTGGCAAAGCCCCAGTAAATTCAAATGCTTGTCAGGGGGTGAAGCATTAGATGTATCACTTACACAAAATTTACTGAAACACTTTGATCAGGTTTGGAATCTGTATGGCCCCACGGAAACCACAATATGGTCAGCTGCCTTACAACTGACACCAACGTTAATTGCTAACAATGTAGTACCCATCGGCAAGCCGATTGATAACACCGCATTTCATATAATTGATAGTAACGGTATGGATGCGCCGATTGGTGTTGCTGGCGAACTATGCATTAGTGGTCATGGTTTAAGCCCGGGATACCATGCTCGCCCCGAATTAACCACAACTAGTTTTTTTAATCTTGAGAATGATTTCGGCGAAGTCATTAGAGCGTATCGCACTGGGGATTTAGTCAGCCGCCGTGAAGATGGCTTACTAGTGTTTAGAGGGCGACTTGACCATCAAATCAAACTTCGTGGTTACCGAATTGAACTGGGAGATATTGAAAATCATCTGACTGCACATGAAACCGTGACTGCTGCCAGTGTTATTTTGGATGAGGAAGATGAACCACGCTTAATTGCCTATTGCGAAACTCAAAATGAAAAAGAAATTAATGAAGCTGAACTTCATCGTTATTTATTGAATCGGCTACCCAATTACATGGTGCCGGCAGCTATTGTGAAATTGGACTCGCTTCCACTTACGGCAAATGGAAAGCTTGATCATAAAGCATTGCCTAAATTACATACAAGCCAGGAAAATAATAGTGAACTCAAAACAGACACCGAGAAAAAACTGGCGACTATTTGGGAAGGATTACTTAACCGAAATATAACAAGCTCTGATACAAATTTTTTTATCTCAGGCGGACATTCATTACTGGCAGCACGCTTGGCCACTCAAATCAGGAAATTTTTTAACTGCGAACTTGCTATAAGAGAAATTTTTGAAAAACCGACACTCGGTGAACTAGCTAACTCAATCGATACCTTATTGAGCAAGATAGAAAATAATCTGGTTTCCATCCCACGTCGTGATCCAACTGACGAACTAAGCTTGTCAGCCGCGCAATATCGGCAATGGGTACTCGCCGGATTAGAACCAAACAATCCTTACTATAATATACCTGCTGCTATTCAATTATCTCAACGTATAGACCGGGATATATTTCAAAACGCACTACAATATATTGTTAACAGACATGATGTTTTAAATTGTTGTTTTCAAACAGTTGATGGAAAACCACATGTTGTTATCGAACCCAGTTCTCGTATCCCAATTAATTTTCATAAGCTTGAAGAATCTAATCAAAACTCCATTATTAACATTCTTTGTAATCATGCAAGCAATGCAATCGATGTAACAAAGTCGCCACTCTTGAGAGCGGTCGTGATTGATACGCCTGCTAATAAAACTATTGTGATGCTTGTTCTGCATCATATTATTGGTGATGCGCGTTCATTAGAAATTATTTTTGAAGAGCTGATTCTTATTTATGGCCAGCTACAAAGTGGTGCTACTCCATGCTTACCTGAACTGCCTATTGGTTATCTTGATTATGCAAACTGGTCTAATCAACAAGATAATTCAATAAGCCTGAATTATTGGAGTGAGCAACTTAACGGTATACCACCCTTGCTTGATTTACCTACCGACTACCCAAGACCAGCCGATCAAAATTTTAGTGCTGGCGAACAATCCTTCACTATTGCAGCAAATATAAGAGAGGCTTTAGAAACACTTGCACATAATGAGAATGCAACTTTATTCATGCTGCTGTTGACAGCGTTCAATGCTTTACTGTACCGCTTTAGTGGAGCAAAGGATATTGTAATCGGCTGTCCAATAGGCCATCGCCCACATACAGAACTTGAAAACGTCGTAGGCCTATTTGTAAATACATTACCGATACGCACAATACCGGAAGATCAACATACCTTTGCTAATTTACTCGCACAGGTGCGTGAAACAGTCTTAGCTGGGTTTGAACATCAAGACGCATCTTTTGAACAGATCGTTAGTGAATTGGATCTTCCACGTAGCTGGGGACACGCACCTGTATTTCAAGTCATGTTTTTATGGCAAGCAACTGCAGACCGTCTAGCCGGCAGCACTCAAGGTGCATTTAAGGCCTTATCGCTACCTACAAGCACAACTAAAGTGGATTTAACACTTAATATGAGTGCTGCAAGTGATGGATGCTTGCATGGCCGTATTGAATATCGTGATGATTTATTTCATGCATCAAGCATGTCTGCATTAGTGGATGCCTTTCAGGTTTTACTTGAACATGTTGCCATCCAGCCTTTTACCCAGCTATCACAATTACCACTGATTAACCAAGAACAAATTGCTTTTATTAATAGTTGGAATGAGACCAAAGTAAATTACCACACACAAAATTATCTTCATGAATCTTTTGAAGCACAGGCTCATAAAACACCTAATAAAATCGCAGTTCGTACAAATGATGTAAATTTGAGTTATGCAGATTTGAATACAGCTGCTAATCATCTTGCACATATGTTAATTAAACACGGCGCATCACCCGATCAACGAGTTGGCGTTTGCTTACCGCGTAATTCAAATTTAATCATAACGATATTAGGCATACTCAAATCTGGTGCTGCCTATGTTCCAATCGATCCAAATTACCCTCGTGAACGTATCGATTTTATTTTAAAAGACTCACAACTATGCATACTGGTAACAGATCGGGATGTAAATAAACAACTTAATTTTGATACTCGGAAAATCTTATGTATAGAGGATGTGCGTGAAGCTCCGAATATAGATGCTCCCATTCAAAATCCTTTTACAACACTTACGCCGAGCAATCTTGCTTACATAATTTATACATCTGGCTCTACGGGCGTACCAAAAGGTGTTGCTATTGAACACCATAGTGCTATAACACTAATCCAATGGGCTGCAAATGAATTTTCAAGTAAATGTTTAGCAGGAGTGCTTGCATCTACTTCGGTCTGTTTTGATTTATCGATATTTGAAATTTTCACACCGCTAAGCATCGGCGGCAGTATTATCTTATCGGATAACGCTCTTACTCTTGAGGGACATCCTGCACGCGAAAAGATAACGCTTATTAATACTGTACCTACTGCAGCGGCTGAGCTCGTACGCCAGCAAGTCATTCCACCTAATGTGACAACAATAAACGTGGCAGGTGAGCCTCTGTCGAGTGATCTGGTTCGTAATCTTTATTCAAGTGGAGCAGTCGATCGTGTTTATAATCTTTATGGACCTTCCGAAGATACTACCTATTCAACTTTTGTTTTATTAGATAAAAGGGAACCGGCAGCCTTTTCACCTATCGGTCGTCCAATAGCAAACACACGTGCTTATGTTTTGGATGAATATATGCAACTTGTCGCTCCCGGCTTTCCAGGCGAGCTCTATTTGGCCGGTGATGGAGTGAGCCGAGGCTACTGGCAACGCCCAGAACTTACATCTACAAGCTATATACCGGATCCATTTAACGTAAGCAGTAAAGATAAATATGACGGGCTTTTATATGCCACAGGTGACCGAGTGCGCATCAGACATGATGGCGAGTTAGCTTTTCTTGGGCGTGCGGATCAACAAGTTAAGCTTCGAGGTTTTCGTATTGAGCTAGGCGAAATTGAGTCGATACTTGAAACTTATTCTTCCATTTATCAAGCCGTACTTAAAGTTTGGCACGATTCAAATACTGATAAAGACCAACTGATTGCATATCTCGTGCTAGATAATAACGTTGTTTCAATTGAAGATGGCAACTCAACTTCAGATTTAGCTGAAATACTGCGTGAATTTTTGACTGCGAAGCTACCTAATTACATGTTGCCTAATCAATACATCATCTTAAATGAAATGCCTTTGCTACCAAATGGAAAAGTCGCGCGTCAATCTTTACCGGAACCGGAGATCGTTAAACAAAATCAAAAAAATGATCCGCCTATAAATGATGATGAGAAAACTTTGGCTTCTCTATGGCAAACGGTTTTACAACAACCTTTTGTGGGTCGTCATGATAATTTCTTTTCATTGGGGGGCGATTCAATACTTGCTCTACAATTAATATCTCTTGCACGTCAAAATGGAATTGGACTTACACCACGAGATATATTTCAATTTCCCACCGTAGCAGGAATGGCTTCGCGTGCAAATTTGCAGGATGTATTTCAACCTAAAAAACAAATAGCCTCTGGAAAAGTTTCACTGACTCCGATCCAACATTGGTTTTTTGAATTACCTTTGCAATATCCCTCATATTGGAATCAAGCAGTCCTTCTTAATGTTGATCGAGAATTAAATCATGACCATTTACGTGGGGCAGTATCCTTGTTAATTAAGCAACATGACATGTTGCGCTCAACTTATCAAAATGATGGACAAAAGTGGACACGATTAATCGCAGAATCAACTAACCCGCCAATACATTTCTTCAAAACTAAAGATACAAATTTCACTAATTTAATTCAGAAAACGGCAGAAGAGATTCAATCAAAATTTGATCTAGAACATGGCCCTCTTTGGGCGGTAATTAATTTTGAGTATGTTAATGAAAATTCTACTACACGAAGACTTTTAATTATTTGCCACCACTTGTTGATAGATGGTGTTTCCTGGAGAATTCTTATTAGCGATTTGCAACTTTTATTGATGCAGTTTTCTCGTACAGGTAATGCTACTCTGCCTCCTCCATCTACACCCGCTTCATACTGGGCTGATTTTTTAATTGATCATCCAATTACTGAGAAGGAACGGAAACGTTGGGAAACCATTGATCAAACGCCTTTGCTTTCCTTGCCTTTAGACAATCCATCTGGCACCAATCTGATGCGAGATTCTGAAACCGTTTCAATTACAATTGAATCTGATACAACAGATAAACTAATTCGAGAACTTCCCAATGCTTATAGTATCGAGCTTGATGAATTAATTATTACCGCACTCGCTCGTGCCCTTGCCCCATGGCATGGCCAACCTAGCCTTAGGCTTGCACTTGAGGGATATGGGCGTGCTAATCTAAATGACAATATCGATTTGTCACGCACTATCGGGTGGTTAACTACAATTTACCCAGTTAATTTAGTTACCGACATAAACAACTCTGACAGGGCGCTGGGATTAGCAAAAAGTGTCATGCGCTCCATACCACATCGTGGTCTTGAGTATGGTGTTCTACACTATCTACAATCGCAAAGTAAAAAAATATTAAACCATATTCGTTTCAATTACTTTGGACAAACTGACCAATTGTTTTCGACCGACACTTGGTTTTCACCCGCTTCAGAGCCAATTGGCACACTACGCCACCCGGATGATTCACGTGATGTTGTATTTGATATCAATGCCTTAGTAGCCGGCGGCGAGCTAAAGTTACATTGGAGTTATAGTAAAGCGCAATTTCAAAAACAGACTATCGAAAAATTACTTAAAGTCTGGCATCAGGAAATAAATACACTATTAAATTTTTGTCTTAGTGATTCACACAGTGGCGGGTACATCGCAGAAGAATTTCCACAAATGGATTTTGAACCGGGTGAACTTGATGATCTGCTAAATAAACTAACATAATGAATAGCTCCAATAGCCAAAATCAAATTGAAAATATGTATCCGCTGTCTCCCATGCAGCAAGGTTTACTATTTCATAGTTTGTTAGCACCACGTGCTGGACTTTATATTCCTCACATAATATTAGATTTGCAAGGTGCACTAGATAGTGCAGCATTGCGCGACTCATGGAAAACCATACTGCAAGAACAAAGCGTTTTGCGCAGTGGCTTTTTCTGGGAACAGCGAGACAAACCATTTCAAATTGTATTTCGAAACGCTGACTTAATATGGACTGAACAAGATTGGCGCGATAAGAATACTAGTGAACAAATTTCTCGTTTGGAGGCATATCTAACTGCTAGCAAACAACAAGGTTTTGATTTAAATAAACCTCCGCTAATGCGCTTAGCATTAATTCGAACAGATGAGGATTGTTATAAACTTATTTTTGCTTACCACCATTTAGTGTTAGATGGCTGGTCTGCAGCAAGATTATTAGAACAGACTTTTAGCGATGTTATCGCAAGAGCTAGTGGTATCACACCACCGACTCATCCAGCCAGCCAGCCGTTTTCAGATTACGTTGCATGGCTCAACCAACAAGATCATTCAAAAAGCGAAAATTTTTGGCGTAGTTATATCAAACCACAAGTCTCGCCTACTAATCTTCCATTTTCTATAACTGATGAGTATATCCAAGGATTCAAACCAGCAAAGCAGGAACTTATCTTTGATATTGCTGAAACAAATTCATTACGTGATTTTGTTCGTCAACAGTCCACTACTTTGAACACATTAATGCAAGGTGCATTTGCTTTGTTACTTGCTAGTTATAACGATACGGAGTTTGTGACTTTTGGACTTACCGTATCCGGCCGACCCGCCAGCTTGCCGGGTGCAGACTCGATGATAGGTTTATTTATTAATTCTGTACCGATGCAGATTAATCTACCACCTACAGAAACAATTTCAAACTATTTACAAAAAATTCAAAATCAACAAACGGCAGCAGCTGAATACGAACATGTTGCACTTCATGACTTACAAAATTGGATCAATAACGGCCAAGCTCTATTTGATTGCTTGTATGTATACGAAGGCTACCCCAGCCCAAGTGGCTTACAAAATAACAGCACAATAAGCTTAAACAAAATACATTTCGAGGAACAAACACATTTTCCATTGACACTACAGGTAGCTGAAGGGGAAAAACTAATCATCGGTGCTCGATTTAATCTTTTACAATTTAATGAAACTAACATTAAACGAATGTTAGAACATCTAAGAGATATTATTCTTATGATGGTTTCAGATAAGAATACTCAACTCCATAAAGTTTCATCACTTACCTCCACTGAATTAAAAGAGTTCGAAACACAAAATTCTACTTATGTTGATTTTCCAAAATATAGCTCACTTATTGATTGGCTTGAAAAACAAGCCGCGAGTACGCCAGAAAATTTAGCTGTTACGCAAGATGATATATCTATTGGTTATGATGAGCTTCATAAAAAAGCTAACTCAATCGCGAACTATTTGAATAAATATAAAATTAATGCAGAGGACATGATCGCAATTTTTATCCCTCGCTCAATCCCTATGATAACTGCCATTTTTGCAGTACTTAAAACTGGTGCAACTTTTCTTCCACTAGATACTGATCAACCCATAGGTCGACTACAAGCTATTATCGACGATGCAAAACCCAGTTTGCTACTTTTTGATAGCGAGACTAAAAGCCCACCATTTGAAATACAAAAATCATGTAAGCGCATTGATCTTAGTCAGATAGACTTGAAAGAGATGAGTAAGACTGCACCAAAAAGAGCCGTATATGAAAATAATGCCATCTATACGATCTATACCTCTGGGTCCACAGGACAACCTAAAGGCGTAGTCAATACGCATCGTGCCTTAATTAACCGCTTAGCCTGGATGCAAGATCACTTTGAACTTAAGTCTAATGATCGTGTGTTACAAAAAACGTCTGTTGGATTTGATGTTTCAATTTGGGAAATATTTTGGCCTTTACTCACGGGTGCTTCACTTGTGTTAGCGGCACCAGGACGACATGGGGACGTGAAATATCTTGCAGAATTGATAAAGAAAATAAATATTACTACTTTGCATTTTGTACCCCCAATGCTTGCTGCATTTTTAGAAGAGCCTGATGTAAATACTTGCAACAGCATCAAACATATCATTTGTAGCGGTGAAGCATTGTCATCTGCGTTAAAAGATCACTGTTATGAAATTCTACCTGATTGTGAACTTTATAATTTATATGGCCCCACTGAAGCAGCAATTGATGTAACCTCTTGGCGATGTTTGCCTGGCGATACATCTGTTCCAATAGGCAAACCTATTTCTAATATTAATATTCGTATACTTGATAGAAATTACAATCAGGTTGCGATTGGAATTCCAGGCGAACTCTACATCGGTGGTGTCGGCTTAGCACGCTGCTATTATAAAGACCCCGTTAAAACAGCTTGCGCATTTTTGCCAGATCCATTTACTAGCGGCAAAAGCCATAAAGTATCTGAGAATGTTTTATACCGTACAGGTGATTTAGCAAGGTGGCGCGAAGATGGTGCAATAGAGTACTTAGGACGTATTGATCATCAGGTTAAACTAAATGGCGTTCGCATTGAACTTGGTGAAATAGAAGCTGCAATGTTATCTCAACCCAAAGTTCAAAATGCCGTTGTAGTTCTCAGAGCAGATCATGATGAAGCAAAAATATTGGTTGCCTATATTGTTGCTAACAATGATGAAAAAGACTCTCTAAGTAAAATGCAACATACAGATTGGCAGAATAATTTAGCAACGATTTTACCTGCCATTATGATCCCAAGCAGCTACGTAATTCTGGATGAATTACCATTAACGTATAATGGTAAAATAGATCGCAAGGCCCTTCGTCCCCCTCAAACAAATTTAGCAAGTGAATATGTGGCGCCGCGAAATGTTACAGAAGAACAAATTGCAAGTATCTGGTGTGAAGTTCTTAAATTGCAACAAGTTGGAATTC
>JBCCEI010000029.1:0-20852 GCA_039030355.1 Pseudomonadota bacterium
AGAACATTTACTGATTGCCCAGATTCCGAAAATATAGTTGGAAAAATTTTTGCAAAATTTTCGATGATAGATTGATGCGCTTCTCCAAAATCTGCATGACTATATGCTTGAACCTGCTCAGGGTCATTCATGAGCTCAGGTTCAAGTATTCTATCCATCGGGAATGATTTCGTTAGCCAACATTTGGTCAAACGTTTCACGCATTCTAATAAGATGTGCTTGATCACCATCTACCAATACTTCAGCAGCACGCTGACGTGTGTTGTAGTTACTCGACATGACTGAACCATAAGCTCCAGCAGCATGCACGGCGAGTACGCTATCTTCTTGAATAGATAAATCGCGAGCCTTACCAAGAAAATCTCCTGTCTCACACACCGGCCCAACAACATCGTAGTTAATAGTGGGTTGTTGTGATTGCCGCACTTCGTTGATGTCATGCCAAGCACTGTATAAAGCCGGGCGCATGAAATCGTTCATTGCAGCATCCACCAAAGCAAAATTTTTCTCATTATTATTTTTTATATGTTCTACACGTGTAAGGAGTACCCCTGCATTGCCTACAATTGATCGGCCAGGTTCGATAAACACTTTTATATCTCTGCCTTGCAAAAAAGGAGCAAGTACATCCACATATTCTGCAGGACTTGGTGGTTGGTCACCTCGCTTGTAACGTATACCCAAGCCACCACCAACATCAATATGCTTTAGCTCGATACCAGCCCCTGACAATTGATCAACTAATTGGAAGACTTTTTCAAAACTGGCTTGAAAAGGACTTAAATCCAAAAGTTGTGAACCAATATGACAATCCAGACCTACAGCTTGCAAATGACTACAAGCAGAAATCTTTTGGTAGATTTCCAATGCCATGTTGATATCTACACCAAATTTATTTTCTTTTAAGCCTGTTGAAATATAAGGGTGTGTTTCTGCATCTACGTCCGGATTTACGCGTAAAGAAACGCGCGCAATAATATCCATTTCACGTGTTATAGCGTCCAAGCGTGCCAGTTCGGCAGTGGACTCAATATTAAAACAATCAATTCCTTTTATGAGTGCACGACGAATTTCATCCGAACGCTTTGCTACACCAGAAAAAACAACTTTGCTGGCATCACCGCCTGCACGTAAAACACGTTCCAATTCACCAATAGATACAATGTCAAAACCCGAACCAAGTTTTGCTAGTAAATTAAGAACCGCAAGATTGGAGTTAGCTTTCACCGCATAACAAATCCTTGATGAGCAACCACTTAATGCAGCTTCAAATGCACGATAGTTTTCTTCTATCGATGCTTTTGAATATACATAACAGGGAGTTCCATAGGTATCAGCAAGCGCTTGAAGGTCGACTTCTTCCGCATGTAATACGCCATTTTTATATTCAAATGCACTCATTGCGATGGTTTCGCTAAAACTAAATCAACTATGGATTGATGATTGGAGAAAAGGTTTCAAAAAATTACTTTTTTGATCGATTTTTAACGTTCTCGTCTGGCTCATCTTCGGGCAAATACAAATCACCTGTTTGCCCACAAGCAGCAACACTAAATGCAGCGGCCAGAAAAAAGGCGAGAAGATAGGGTTTGAAGTGTTTCATGGCTATAATCTATAAATTGCTCGCTATTGTATAGACCATTCGCGCGACAAGGAACCGCTGCAACAAAACCTTTATAAAATAAAATGTCACTAAAAACCATTCAAATAGACACGCAGGAAAAACCAGATTGTGCCGTGATCTGGTTGCATGGCTTAGGCGCCAGCGGCCACGATTTTGAGCCCATTGTGCCCGAGCTCAATTTACCAAATACGCTTCGTGCAAGATTCATTTTTCCACATGCTCCAATACAAGCTGTCAGCTTAAATAACGGAATGCAAATGCCTGCGTGGTATGACATCTATAGCTTGGATATGGATAGCCAAGAAGATGAAACCGGAATTGATAAAATAACAGTTGAAATCCACCAGCTATTGCAGCAACAAATTGACTTAGGCATTGAAGCAAAAAAAATCATCTTGGCAGGATTTTCACAAGGTGGCGCTTTGACATTACATGCTGGACTTTCATTTCCGCATACACTGGCTGGCCTTATGGGTTTATCTTGTTATTTACCTTTGCGAGAACAAATTGAAGGCAATATAAAAATTGCATCACGTGATATACCAATTTTTCTTGCTCATGGAAGTTTTGATGATGTCTTACCAATAGCGTATGCACAATTAGCAAAACAAATTCTAGAAAAACACAACTTTAAAATTGATTGGCATGATTACCCATGCGCACATTCACTTTGTGCAGAAGAAGTTCGAGATATTCGTAATTACCTACTTAGCTGCTGGATGTAGCGCTTATTGAAATTCATGCATGCGCTGCTTGGCTAATGCAATTTGCTCTTTAACTCGCGCAGGCGCCGTACCACCATAAGTGTTTTTCGATGCAACAGAGCCCTCTACAGATAAAATCACAAAAACATCATCTGATATTGACGGACTGAATTTTTGTAGTTCTTCCAGTTTTAATTCATCTAATTTTTTATTTTGATCGATAGCATATTTAACTGCTTTACCTACAACTTCATGTGCATCACGAAACGGCACTTTCTTTTGTACCAAATAATCGGCCAAGTCGGTTGCAGTCGCATAGCCATGCTGCGCAGCCTCAAGCAGCACTTCTCGATTTACATTCATATGTGGCAACATGTTTGCAAAAGCCACCGTGCAATCATAAATTGTATCTACACTATCAAATAACGGTTCCTTGTCTTCTTGGTTATCCTTGTTGTATGCCAGTGGTTGGCTTTTCATCAGTGTAAGCAAAGCAACTAAATTTGCATAAACACGCGCGGATTTCCCACGCACCAATTCAGGCACGTCCGGATTTTTCTTTTGCGGCATGATAGATGAGCCAGTACAAAAACGATCTGGCAAATCAATAAAATTGAATTGTGTGGAAGTCCACAACACTAACTCCTCTGCTATTCGCGATAGATGTACAAACAACATTGCGCCAAAAGCACAAAATTCTATTGCAAAATCACGATCACTTACGGCATCTAAACTATTGTGGCTCGCATGAGAGAAGTTTAATTTCTTTGCGACAAACTCTCTGTCTAGCGCAAAACTGCTACCTGCTAGTGCAGCTGAGCCTAACGGTAAAACATTCACACTGATACGACACTGTTTTAATCGAGTTCGATCACGCTGTATCATTTCAAACCAAGCCAACATGTGATGGCCAAAGGTAATGACTTGTGCTACTTGTAAATGAGTAAACCCTGGCATGATGGTGTCACATTCTTGCTCGGCAATTTTTAGAATGGCTTGCTGTAATGTTTCTAACTGAGCATCGATTTCATCAATCGCATCTCTTAAATAAAGACGTACATCGGTAGCAACCTGATCATTTCGAGAACGGCCTGTATGAATGCGTTTCCCTGCCTCACCCACTAATTCGGTCAGACGAGCCTCAATGTTCATATGCACATCTTCAAGTTCGGTTTTCCATTGAAAAGCCCCTGATTGAATTTCGCTTTGAATCGTATCCAGTGCTTTTAATATCGCATCGCAATCATCGCTACTGAGCATGCCAATTTGTGCAAGCATTTGGGCATGCGCACGAGACCCAAGGATATCTTGCTTAAAAAGTCGTTTATCAAAGCTTATAGATGCGTTAAATTGCTCAACAAATTCATCTGTGGCTTCAGTAAAGCGACCACCCCAAAGCTTTGTATCCTTATTATCAGTTTCTTGACTCATTTTGATTCATAATTTTGCGAATAAAATCTGGGCTGAAGTATAGCACTAGCTTGCCTATCCACGGCCCAGCTAGATGATTACAGTTGTTATAGAATACTAATAGTGAATAAAACAGAAAAAGAAGCTAAGAATAAATCCGATGCTGGTCCTGGCGAACATACTTTTTTGCCAGACTTCTGCAATGCTCGGATCATCTTTTTGGCGATATTAATAGCTCAACTTCTATCATTTGTACTTACTCTGGCAGGCGGAATTTCTCGCCCAGATTTTTGGGTATATTTATCCCTAGTTTCATTATTTGTAACTTTTATTGCCATCGGTAATATTTTGGTTTTATGTATTAGCCGACGCTTCTTACAAAACTTACACCCCGTGGTCGCAGCGATGAGTTATTACGCACTGAGTTTGACCGTTACTTTGGTGGTTTCTGTTGTTGGAATACTCGTCACACCATCTGAGGCACTATGGGCCGCTTCACCAGAAAATGTGCAAAGCATAAACCTATGGCACATTCTCACCAGCGACATTTTAATTCGCAATATGGCCATCAGCGCCATCGTGTCAGCCGTTGCCTTGCGTTATTTCTATGTACAACATCAATGGAAAGCAAATATTCAGGTTGAGGCACGTTCGAGAATTCAGGCATTACAAGCAAGAATTCGCCCACATTTCCTATTTAATAGTATGAATACTATCGCAAGCTTGACCCACACCAATCCTGGATTGGCTGAAAAAGCCGTGGAAGATTTAGCCGATTTGTTTCGTGCTTCATTAGGCCATCAAGACAAGGTCACTTTGAAAGAAGAACTCAATTTCACCCGTCGCTACATTAATATGGAGAAATTACGGCTGGGAAATCGACTTACTATTGAATTAAAAATAGAAGAAGGTATAAGCTTAAATACACAGGTTCCAGCGTTAATTCTTCAACCCATCGTTGAAAATGCGATCTACCACGGAGTGGAACCCCTTACTAAAGGCGGCACAGTAAATATCGACATCACTTCCACTCAGCACGATTTACACCTTACAATTAGCAATCCAGTTGGAGATATAAATATTGACCAAAAGAGGCCAGGCAATAAAATGGCGCAAGAAAACATCAGACAAAGGTTACAATTGGCCTATGGTGATTTCAGCAGAATGGATATCCGCCATGAGCAAGGCTTTTATGTGGTTTCATTTAACATTCCTATCGAGGCAGATGTATGAAAATATTGATTGTAGATGACGAAGCTCCAGCACGTGATCGTCTAGCACATATGCTAGGCAGTATTGATGATGTGCAAACCGCAGGTGAAGCAAGTAACGGTATAGAAGCTGTAGAGATGGTGCAGTCTGCTCGCCCGGATGTTGTACTCATGGATATTCGTATGCCAGGCATGGACGGCCTGGAAGCTGCCAGACACCTAACGGAAATGGATGAACCACCTGCAATCATATTTACTACTGCATACAGCGAACATGCATTAGAAGCATTTGATACTTCTGCAGTGGGCTATTTGGTTAAACCAGTACGCCAAGAAAAACTAGAAAACTCCATCGCGCGCGCAAAAAAATTAACCAAAGCGCAAATTGCAACCTTAAATACAGAAACGGACAGCCAAGGCCGCAGTCATATTTGTGCACGTATTCGTGGCAATCTTGAGTTGATTCCTGTTGATGAAATTCTTTATTTCCAGGCGGACCAAAAATACATCACTGTACGCCATCTAGGTGGTGAAGTGCTTATTGAAGATGCTTTAAAAAATCTTGAAAACGAATTTGAGGGCAAACTTATTCGCATTCACCGCAATGCGCTTGTGAGCACTCACTACATCAGCGGCATGGAAAAAAATCAAGATGGCCGTTTTGTTGTTACCTTCCGCGAGATTGAAGATCGACTCGAAATCAGTCGTAGACATGTGGCAGAAGTTCGTAAGTTCTTGAAATCAAGATAATCCTGTTCTAGCTATATCATGCACGTCTTGATATTAGACGTGCAGCTTCAAATATCCAATGAAAATAAGAATTGCGACACGTAAAAGTGCGCTAGCACTCTGGCAAGCAGAAGAAGTTTCGCGTTTATTACGTCAAGCACATGGTGATGACATATCCATTGAGCTAATCAAAATGACCACCACAGGTGATCAATTGTTAGAAGAATCACTTGCTACCCAAGGCGGCAAGGGGCTGTTCGTTAAAGAGCTGGAACGTGGATTGTTAGATAACACAGCTGACATTGCAGTACACTCAATGAAAGATGTTCCTATCGAGCTTCCTCCATCACTTCATTTACCGGTAATACTTGAACGTGCAAATCCTTGCGATGCATTTGTATCAAACACACATAATAATCTAGATGCATTGCCAGAGAACGCAATTGTTGGTACTTCAAGTTCTAGACGCGCATGCCAAATCAAGGCATCTCATTCGCATTTAGAAATTAAATTGTTACGCGGCAATGTAAATACACGTTTAGCAAAATTAGATGATGGACAATATGATGCCATCATTTTGGCAGTAGCCGGCTTACAGCGTTTAGGATTTAACCAACGCGTATGCTCACAATTAAGCACTGAAGTTTCGCTACCTGCAATTGGTCAAGGCGCGATTGGTATAGAATGCCGTGAAAATGATTCAGCAATTGAAAAACTAATCGAAACACTGAATCATGAAACAACAAAAATATGTGTAACCGCGGAACGTGCAATCAGTCAAAACTTAGATGGTGGTTGCCAGCTTCCTATTGCTGGCTATGCAGAACTCTTTGATGATGAATTACATTTACGTTCTTTAGTAGGCATGCCAGACGGCAGCAAAATCTGTCGCAGTGAGGCCAAAGGCATTAAGTCTGCACCAGTTGAGCTTGGGCAAAAAATTGCAGCCGATTTGCGTAAGCAAGGGGCAGGCGAGATCCTCGCAGACTGTATTTAGTATCCAATTGCTAATTTTGCCACGAGAAAAAACGTTTGCTTTTACGGTAAGATAGATCAGCGATCTACATTCTGCTGAGGAATGCTTTTCACATGCCCCTAACGACTCCCCTAGCTGGCAAGACGATTATAGTAACGCGCCCGCTAGCACAAGCTCAAAAATTTTTAGAACAGTTGGAAGTCAATCTTGCCACTACTGTGCATTTTCCTGTACTAAGCATTAGCGCTATTGAAAATATAAGTGACGCACAACGTAAATTTAAAAACCTACAACATTACCAAACTGTAATTTTTATTAGTGCAAATGCTGTTCACTATGCAATAGATTGTTTAAAAGAATTAAGTCTTGATTTTAAAGACTGCACATTGGCTGCAGTTGGTCCTGCAACCAAACATGCATTGGAACATCATGGCTATGATGTAAATATAGTGCCGCAATCCGGCTTTAACAGCGAAGCTTTACTTGCGGACCCTGCGCTTACAGAAGTAAGAGATAAAAATATACTCATCATTCGTGGACAAGGTGGGCGCGAGCAATTGCGTGAGAATCTCGTATCACGCGGCGCCAATGTTGACTATGCCGAGGTGTACCAGCGACAAGCCCCTAGCAGTCGTAACCCGGTACATTTGAATGAACTCATAAGCGAAAATTGTGCAGTGCTTTTATATAGCACAGAGTCAGCACAAAACATGTGGTCACTTTGCACAAAACAAGAGCGACAGTGGTTAACAAATGTCAAATTTATCGTTGGCAGTCAGCGTATAGCTGAAGCAATCACTAGGGTTGGGTGTATAAATAATTCTATAATAGCGGAAAATACAAGCGATGAAGCGATGTTGGATGCACTGGTTAATTATTTTAAAACCCCATAACATCAAGTTAGATAAAAATTAAGAACAAGAATATTTACAATAAGAAATGAGCAATCCAAATCATGTCTGACAATCAAAATAATTCTTCAAAAGAAAAATCTAGTGGCATTGGCAGCTTCTTAGTTGGACTAGTGTCTCTACTTGCATTACTCCTCGCCGGTGGTGGCATAACCATTGGGTATAAAGCCTGGATAGACATGAATAAACGTCTGGACCAAGCCGCGGTTGATCGACAATCTATCACGCATGAAGTTGAAACGATTGATGAGAGCATCAAATTACAAAATTTCAAGAAACAAGTTGAAAGCAATGTGGCAGATATTGGGCAACGAGTTGAAGGCTTGGCCAATGAAATTCAAAAACAGGCTGATGCACAACAAGATATTAGCTTGACCACACAAGAAACGCTTGCATTGGTAAATCGCAGTCAACTTGCCTGGGGGCTAAAAGAAGTTGAGCATGTTTTACGTATGGCCAATCATCGATTACGCATTGAGCGTGATGTATCCGGTAGTATTACAGCATTGAATGCTGCAAATAAGCGTTTAAGCGAACTTAAAGATCCACGTTTATTACCAGTCAGAGAATCAATCTCAAAACAGATTGGAAAACTTAAAAACTTTCCTTACCCAGATTGGGTCGGAATTAGTTTGCAACTCGATAATGTGCTTGATGGGCTTAAGAAAAACGTAATTCAAACCGCCAAACATACAAGCAATAGCATGACTGACAAAAACGAGACACCTGTCAGAGACGATAAAGTAACAGGTTGGAAAAAATTAGTTGATGGTGTAAAGCATTCTATTAATGAATCTATACAGGTCACAAAAGAGGAACAGAGGTTAAAATTATTTATCAGTCAACAAGAAAGCGAACAAGCTTATGAATATTTACGCGGTAAACTATTAAGCACAAAATATGCAGTAGCAAGTCGAGACGATGAAACTTACCATCGTGAGCTTGAAGCTGCACTTGCTTGGTTGGCATCTAATGAAACCTTAAGCGGCAAAAAAGAAATTATTAATGAGCTCAAAGAACTCAACGATATTAACCTTGAGCCTGAATTACCAGATATCACAGAAGCCAGCATATTATTGATCGAAACTTCAGCATCCATTGAAGAAAGTTAGTTGAGGCCAATAGAATGATACGTGCTTTATTTGTTTTTTTATTCTTTCTTGCACTTTTTACTGTTTCTGTATTCTTTGCGATGCAACAAACGGGTTTTGCCAGCTTGCGATTTGGCGATACGGAATACACTGTAAATTTAGTGAATTTCGTGATTGGTATATTTATTTTATTACCTTTACTTTACATCTTTTTTAAATTAGTCGGGTTGTTGTTTAATGCACCAAAGCTTATTCATGACAAGATGAGTAGTAGACGTCATAACAAAGCACTTAAAGATACACAGCATGGCTTAACGAAATTTATTCAAGGAGACTGGGTACAGTCTGAAAAACTTTTACTACGTGGCGCTGAAAATTCAAAAGCATCTGCAATCAATTATATATGGGCAGCATGTGCCGCTCATCAACGTGGAGATTTTACTGAACGTGATGCGCATCTTGCTGCTGCGAAAAACGCTAACCCCGATGAAACAGCCACACTAGATGTGCTGCAAGCAGAAATGTTGCTGGAACAAAATATGCCAGAACAAGCGCTAGCAAGTTTAAGTAAGCATAGTGATGCGATACGTTCTAATTCTAAAATTGCCACCCTATTTTCCACCGCTTACGAACAATTACAGGATTGGGACAGATTGGCTAGCATTATTCCTCAACTAAAAAATGCTAAGAATCTTGATGCACAACACTACTCGCATATAGTGAAACAGGCACTAAAAGGTTTGCTAAAAACCCAGCAAAATAATGCTGATGAAATTGGTACAAAGCATAAAGACGCGCTGCTTGCGGATGGTGAACTTACGGTAGAATATGTTTCTGCTTTACGTCAACAAGGCAAACATGAGTTAGCAGAGAGTATTTCTAGCACAAGTCTCAATACAAACTGGAATTCTAAGTTGGCACACCAATATGGGCTGATCGAATTTAAAGATGCTGGAGCTGTATTGTCTAAAGCAGAAAAATGGGCCGAACAACATACCGATGATGAAAATTTGTATTTAAGCCTGGGCCGCATATGTAAACAAGCACAGCTTTGGGGCAAAGCTAAAGCTTATTTTGAATCCAGTCTGAGTCGTAAGCCACTAGCTGAGACCTATGCAGAGCTGTCTAGCTTGCATGAACAACTCGATGAACATGACGATGCTCATCGTTGCGCAAAAAAGGGATTACAACTCGCAACAAACAAGCTTTGACAATTTCTCGACAATTAATTCTTTGAGAAATTTTTTTAAGCAAATTCGATTGCTTATTATTTGCAAGAATTAAGCGAGATTCACTTGAATAATTGCTCTGGCTTAAGTATTTTGCGCTATTCAATTCTTAATTAAGATCAGCTTATTCATGTTCTTGCGTACATTACTCGCGGCCATCATTCTGTTTGCTTTATGGCTGATGCTGTCCGGACACTATAATTTTTTACTTCTCACATTAGGCGCATTGAGCTGTCTATTTGTTGCTTGGGTCTCGTATAAACTTGGCCTAATTGATGCAAATTCAAAAACACTAATGTTCAATTTAAAGCTACCTATTTTTATGCCATGGTTTTTTATTGAAATAGTTAAATCAAATTTAGATGTTTGCAAGCGTATTTTGCATCCTAAGTTACCAATTGACCCAAAATTTATAAGCGTGGACGCTACAGAACATGATGACCTCGCCAAGGCGGTTTTTGCAAATTGCATCACCCTCACTCCAGGAACTTATAGCGTGGATACTGATAGAAATAGCATAGAAGTTCATGCGCTGACAAAAGAATTAGCCGACGAGATTCAAAAAGGCGAATTAAGTAGGCGCATAGCAAAATTAGAAAACAATAACACTTAAAAAAACATTCATGTTTATCACCACCACTATTGCCATCCTTGTTGTCATGCTTATGGTTTTAATTCGTGCAGCATTAGGCCCAACGGTGTTTGACCGCATACTCGCAATAAACACATTTGGTACAGCAACTGTATTGCTGATCGCTTTATTAGGCTTTTTAACTGCGCGTCCTGATTTCATGGATATTGCTTTGCTATATGCGCTCATCAATTTCATCGCCACTATTGCAGTACTAAAATTGTTTCGTTATGGCAGTTTAGGTAGCACACCAAATGAATAAAAAATATAGCTAATAGAATGACGATACTCTCAATCATTGGCTGGATTCTACTTTCACTAGGAAGCTTTTTTTGTTTTGTGGGCGCGCTCGGCCTAATTCGCCTCCCGCATTTTTATTCACGTGTACATGCAGCTGGTGTTTTGGATAGCTTGGGCGCAATTCTTGTGTTAGTGGGATTAATGACTCAAACACAGGATTTGTTAGTGATTATCAAGTTGATGTTGATATTGGTATTTATGATTATTACTGGCCCTACTGCAGTGCATGCTCTGGCACGCGCAGCTAAACTCAGTGAACTAAACGATGAAACTCCAGAAAACTAATGTGAGTTGATCCATGGATATTCAAATTATCGTTGATCTTTGTCTGTTAACCTTGCTCACTGTTACGGCTGTAATTTTATTACGTGTGCAAAATTTATTGGCTGCAGTATTACTAAGTGGTATTTATAGCTTATTAACTGCAGGCTTGTTTGTTACACTTGATGCAGTTGATGTCGCTTTTACAGAAGCATCAGTTGGCGCAGGGCTGACAACAGTTTTATTACTGGGCGCCTTGGCCATTACTGGGCGGGAACAGTCTGTCAAACGTCATAGTCGAATACTGCCTATTGCAGTCATTACCATTACTGCAGCAGCTTTAATTTACGGCACCTTAGATATGCCGAAATTTGCTGATCCCAACGCACCTATTCATACCCATGTTGCACCACGCTATATCGAGCAAAGCGGCGAAGAGATTGGTGTCCCTAATATTGTAACTTCAGTGCTCGCGAGTTATCGCGGTTATGACACACTGGGTGAAGTCACAGTTGTATTTACAGCTGCGATAGGCGTGATGTTATTACTTGGGGGACGCAAACTGAAAAATAAAGATAATGATGAATAAGAAACGTGGCTTAATCTTGCGTGAAGTATGTAATCTTATTGTGCCTGCAGTATTACTTTATGCACTTTATGTTCAGTTCCACGGCGATTACGGGCCTGGTGGCGGTTTTCAAGCGGGTGTAATCTTTGCAGCTGCAGTGATCTTATATGCGCTTGTGCATGGTCGCGAACAAGTAGAAAAAGTTTTCCCGCCAAACGTGATTCGCTATTTTGTATCAATTGGATTGTTACTTTATGCAGGTGTTGGCGTTGTCTCAATATTTATGGGCGGTAATTTTCTCGACTACAATGTACTTGCACATGATGCACTACATGGTCAGCATCTTGGCATTTTACTCATTGAGCTAGGTGTAGGGATAACCGTAGCAGCGGTTATGATCATCATCTTTTACGTACTCGATAAATTCAGCGAATAAAATATGTTCGCAGATTTTTATAATTATTGGGTGGTCATCATACTGATGATGCTGGGTTTTTATATTGTTATCTCAGACTCTAATCTGATTAAAAAAATGATTGGTCTAAGTATTTTTCAAACTTCAGTTTTTATCTTATTTATCTCTATGAGCAAAGTAGATGGTGGTACCGCACCGATACTTGCCGAAAAATTCACAACATATTCAAACCCACTACCACATGTATTAATCCTTACTGCAATTGTTGTTGGAGTTGCGACAACTGCTTTAGGTTTAGCAATCATTGCTAGGATTCATGCTGCGTATGGAACCATCGATGAAGATATTATTCATGCACTTGATGATGATGATGATAGTCATGGAGATGAAGACTAGTGCTGCATCAACATCTTGCTGTACTGCTTGTAGTAGTACCTTTAATCAGCGCTCCAGTTTGTGCATTACTTCCATTTACAAAATTTGGTGGAAAACTTGCTTGGTGCTTTTCTACTGTTGTAAGCCTATTGTGCTTCATCATCGCACTATTACTCGTTATTGAAGTCAGTCAACATGGTGTCATTAGTTATCATCTAGGTGGCTGGGAACCTCCTTGGGGTATCGAATATCGCATTGATCATCTAGGTGCTTATGTAATTCTTATTGTTGCCGCGATGGCGAGCATCACTATGCTTGCAGCACAAAAAAGTGTCGCACAAGAAATCGAAGAAAAAAAAGTTAGCCTCTTCTATGCCGCATTTTTACTCTGTCTCACAGGCTTACTCGGCATTGTGGCAACGGGTGATGCGTTTAATATTTTCGTATTTCTAGAAATAAGTTCTTTATCTTCCTATGTGCTAATTGCGATGGGGAGCAATCGCAAAGCGCTTACTGCTTCTTACCAATACTTAATTATGGGCACGATCGGTGCTACATTTATCTTAATTGGTATTGGCCTGCTCTATATGTTGACAGGAACACTAAACATTGTGGACCTTCAACAAAGAATTCCAGAATTAATTTCTTCTCGTACACTACATACCGCATTTGCATTTTTCACTGTAGGAATTTCATTAAAGCTTGCACTTTTGCCTTTGCATTTGTGGTTGCCCAATGCATATGCATATGCGCCTTCAATGATTACTGTGTTCCTCTCTGCGACCGCGACTAAAGTTTCACTTTACGTACTGTTTCGGTTTTTCTTTGGTCTATTTTCCGATGAAATGAGTTTTGACCATTTCCAGCTACATCGAATTCTATTACCACTTTCCATATTAGCCATTCTGATTGCATCTTTTGTGGCAATCTTTCAAGACAACATTAAGAAAATGTTTGCTTATTCAAGTGTCGCACAGATTGGTTATATGACCTTGGGTATTGGGCTGGCTTCTAAAAGCGGCAGTATTGCGAGCTTACTACATCTTTTTAACCACGCCTTAATCAAAGGCGGATTATTTCTCGGCATGGCCTGTATCGTATTACGCACTAGCTCGGTAAAACTGAGTAATTTTTCTGGCTTGGGTAGACGCATGCCATGGACGATGGCGGCGATTTTATTACTGGGCTTAGGCCTCATTGGTATTCCGTTTACTGCCGGCTTCATTAGCAAATGGTATCTGTTAATTGCTGCCTTGGAACAAGATAGCTGGTTAGCTGCTGCGGTGATTGTTGGGGGATCATTGCTTGCAGTAATCTATGTTTGGAAAATAATTGAATATGCATACTTGAGAACTTCAAGTGGTAGCAATGAGCGCTGTGAAGCACCTTTGCAGATGCTTATACCACTCTGGCTTTTGGTTGCAGCAAATTTTTATTTTGGGTTAAAAACATCATACAGCTATGGCTTTGCTGAAACCGCAATTCACACCTTGTTTCTATAAACATGTTTAATCTTCAACAACATTTTGAACTTGCAATTGTAATTCCATTACTTGCGTCATTGTTGATCCTGTTTTTTCGCAATCATCCGCAATTTCGTGAAGCGTCTTCATTAATTGTTGCAGTGCTGTTATTTGTATTTACAGCACAATTGATCGGAACAGAACAACAAGACATTACACGTACTTTATTTACTATCACTCCCGGATTTTCAATTGCGTTTCATGTTGAACCACTTGGCTTAATGTTCGCCTTATTAGCTTCCAGTTTGTGGATAATCACCACAGTTTATGCAATTGGTTATATGCGTGGTAACAATGAGAAAAACCAAACACGTTTTTATTTATTCTTTTCTTTTTCGATAGCTGCAACTATAGGCATTGCGCTTGCTGCAAATCTCGCTACTTTGTTTATATTCTACGAGGCACTAACGCTTTGTACCTTCCCGCTGGTAACGCATAAACAAAATGCAGATGCGCAAAAAGGAGGACGCACATATTTAGGCATATTACTTGGCACATCGATCGTATTTTTTCTCACTGCAATCGTTATCACGTGGATAGAAGCAGGTAGTTTGAATTTTGTCGCAGGTGGAATCCTGCAAGGTACGATGAGCAAAACAGGTACAATAATTTTGTTTACACTATTCATGTTTGGCGTTGGCAAAGCAGCATTGATGCCATTTCATCGCTGGTTGCCCGCCGCAATGGTCGCACCCACTCCTGTAAGTGCACTCCTGCATGCAGTAGCAGTGGTTAAAGCCGGTGTGTTCGCAGTTCTAAAAATTACCGTTTATATTTTTGGTATTGATTTCGTTGCCACACAAAATTCTTCTGACTGGATATTGTGGATTGCGGTAGCCACCATGTTAATCTCGTCGATTATTGCGCTCAGTAAGGATAACTTTAAAGCAAGACTGGCATATTCAACCATCAGTCAGCTCTCTTACATTGTCATAGGTGCTGCACTTGCCAGTCCGATAGCTGCCTTGGGTGGAGCATTACACATAGTCACGCATGCATTTGGCAAAATCACCTTATTCTTCTGTGCAGGTGCGGTATACACCGCTACAAAGATTACTCAAGTGAGCCAACTTAACGGTCTTGGTCGAAAAATGCCATTCACCTTTTCTGCTTATTTTGTTGCAACCATTAGCATTATTGGCTTACCTCCCTTAGTGGGCAGTTGGAGCAAGTGGTTTTTAATTGAGGGTAGTTTGAGCACCGAGCAATACCTGGTACTAATTGCATTTGGCTTAAGTACATTATTGAATTGCGCCTATTTGCTGCCCGTGGCATTGCGTGCGTTTTTTAAAGCCCCAAATAGTGAATTGGAAATTACGTCGACAAAAATTCAAGAAGCGCCACTCGCTTGTGTTGTACCACTATGTCTAACGGCTTTGGCAACGTTATTATTATTTTTCTACATTCAACCGATCTATGATTTTATAGCTCCAGTATTCATACAAAATAATGGCTAACAATAAAAAATATTGGCTCAACCAAAGTAAAAATGTAAATAAAATTGTTTATTTGCTTTATGCGGTTTGTGCGGCATTACTCATCGTGGAGTTGTTTTATCATAAGCATGGGCATTTTGACTTTGAACAGTGGTTTGGCTTTTACGCCTGGTTTGGATTCATCGCATATATTTTCATTGTGATGAGCGCTAAGTTCCTGCGCAAATTTATTAAGCGAGAAGAAGATTATTATGACTAATATTCTTTTGCATCCCGCATTGATTTTAATATTTGGCGGCCTATTTCAGACTATCTTGCCCACCCAGTTGCGCAGAATATTTTTATTAGCATTACCAATTCTTGCTGGTATTTCATTGCTCAGTATAAGTTTTGGAAATCACGGCCAACTTCAACTTTTTGAATATCAATTAACGCTGTTGAGATTGGATCAACTTAGTTTTATCTTTGCGCTCATTTTTCTTATTGCATTATTCATTGTCGCTTTATATGCGTGGCAAGAAAAAGACAAACTACAGCTATCAAGCATGTTCATATATGCAGGTGCTGCAATTGGTGCAGTTCTGGCAGGCGACTTACTTACATTATTTATATTTTGGGAAGTTACTGCAGTCTCCTCTGCAATTTTAATATGGGCAAATAAAACCAAAGGCGCGATGCGTGCAGGACAACGTTATTTCATTATTCATGTAACTTCCGGTTTATTTTTATTAGCAGGAAGTATTCTGCATTACCATGACACAGGTTCATTAGCATTTAACCATATAGGCATTGAAACACTTGCAGGTTGTTTAATTCTAATCGCCTTTGCAATCAAATGTGCATTTCCACTTTTACATAATTGGTTACAAGACTCTTACCCTGAAGCTAGCGTAGTTGGTACAGTCGCACTATCTGTTTATACAACGAAGTTAGCTATTTATGCCTTAGCGCGCGGATATCCCGGTACTGAAATGCTAATTTGGATCGGCGCATTGATGACAGCATTTCCTATCTTCTTTGCTGTGATTGAAAATGATTTACGCAGAGTGCTTTCTTACAGCCTAAATAATCAATTAGGTTTTATGGTGGTTGGAATTGGCATCGGTACAGAAATGGCTTTAAACGGCACTGCTGCACATGCTTTTGCACATATTTTATATAAAGCACTCTTATTTATGAGCATGGGTGCTGTGCTATATCGCGTAGGCACTACAAAAGCCTCCGAACTGGGCGGCTTGTATAAATCCATGCCATGGACAGCCGCATTTTGCATTATTGGTGCGATGTCGATCTCTGCTTTTCCATTGCTAAGTGGCTTTGTTTCCAAAGCGATGATTCTTACTGCGGCGGCTGAAGAGCATCTTTGGTTCATTTGGTTAGTATTATTGTTCGCTTCTGCCGGTGTGTTGGATCACTCCGGCATTAAAGTGCCGTTCTTTAGCTTCTTTGCACATGACAGCGGTAAACGTTGCGAAGAAGCGCCATTAAATATGTTATTGGCAATGGGTATTGCAGCAGCACTATGCATTGTGATCGGAGTATATCCTTCATTCTTATATAGTCTTTTACCAAATACAGTAAATTTTATTCCTTACACCGCTTCACATGTGATCACTCAACTACAGTTGTTACTATTTTCTGCTTTAGCTTTTGCAGTGTTATATCGAAATAATTGGTACCCCGCTGAAATTCGTGCAACCAATTTAGACTTTGATTGGTTTTATAGAAAACCTGGCGCCTATTTGCTCAGAAGTTTTGGCATCTTCATTGCATTCGGTGAAAAAAGAATTCTTTCTGCGCTTAAGAAAATATTGTTCGTCACTGGAACTAAGTTACATCGCCATCATGGGCCTGAAGGAATTCTTTCTCGCACATGGCCTACCGGGAGTATGGTGATGTGGGTAGCTACATTATTGGGTGCTTATCTAATCTTTTATTACATTTTCTAAACAATTAGTGAAAAGTTTTCTTTTTCGTTTCTAAATCAACCTCTATATCTTCTTGATGCAAAATTGCTGGACGTAGCTCTGGTGACGCATGATGCAATATCATATGCCAACTATCATTTTCTTTGCGAAAAACATTTGTCGCTAAAATTTCGGACTGTAATTCACCTTCCATATATATCGCTTCAATCACATGATGAATTGCAATGCTGTCATCTTGAATAACTTTTTTTTGATTGATTTCAAACTTGAGACTGTTATCTTGACTAAAAATTTGCTGCCAACTATCACGAATATTTAGCTGACCTTCTAAGCGTGTGCCACCTGGATGGATACAAGTAATGTCCTGCGTATTTGCCCAAACAGCCATCATCATTTCAATATCAGATTGCTGAAATGCAACGTAAAATGCTTTTTCAGCATCATCGGATGTGGAGAAATTGTTTGGATCTTGCATGATATGATCAAAATGATAGTTCAAGTGCCAAGTTCAGGAGAACATATATAGAACCATGTCACAAGAAATAATTATCGCTAGGATGGATGAGATCAACGATCCTGGTTGTAAAGGGTTGAGTGTGGACATCAATGGCAAGATGTTGGATCTATTTATCGTCAAAAAAAACTCTAAAATCAGCGTCTACAAAAATTCCTGCCCACACACAGAAGGGCCACTGGACTGGACTCCAGATCAATTTCTAGATCTAGATAATGAATACATTATGTGTGCCAATCATGGCGCTTTATTTGAAATAGCAACAGGTTTATGTATTTATGGACCTTGTAAAAAACAAAGCTTGAGTGCACTTGCTTTTACGATCAAGGATAATCAAATTTACTTACTTATCTAGTTCAAACTTTTCACTTAAATGCTACACCGCTTCAATTTATTGTTCCCACTCTGGGCGATTCTTCTCAGTATTATTGCCTACCAGCAGCCTGAATTTTTTATTCCATTAAAATCTAGCATTATTTATTTGCTTGCAATTGTCATGCTAGGCATGGGCATTAGCTTAACTATTGATGATTTTAAAAATTTATTCTCACTTAAGTTATTAATTCTATTCGGGCTGGTTTTGCAATTCACAATAATGCCATTTAGTGCATGGATGATTAGTATGGCACTTGGACTCTCCTTGCCATTATTAACGGGAATGTTGCTCGTAGGTTGTTGCCCGGGCGGTACCGCATCTAATGTAATATGCTATTTAGCAAAAGGAAATGTAGCACTTTCCGTCACTCTGACCAGTTGCTCGACATTACTAGCGATCCTTGCCACACCATTACTCACATGGCTGTATTTGGGACATAGTGTTGAAGTACCAATTCTTAATATGATATTTACCATGTTAAAAATAATTCTGCTACCAGTAACAGCTGGCGTACTAATTAATCATTTTCTTGGCAATAAACTTGGCAGGCTACTGCAAGTGTTCCCAAGCATATCAATCTTAAGTATCTGTTTGATCATTGCAATTATTATTGCTGCTAACCAAATTAAGTTGCAAAGCCTTGCAGTAATCATGGTAGCTGCAGTCGTACTACATAACGTAACAGGGCTATTATTGGGTTATAGCCTTAGCAAGTTGCTCGGTTACAATCACAGCAATGCAAAAACACTTGCAATTGAAGTTGGAATGCAAAACTCAGGGCTTGCAGTTGCACTTGCGAGCCAATATTTTCAGCCAATTGCAGCATTACCTGGCGCAGTTTTTTCGATCTGGCATAATCTATCTGGGGCAATACTTGCTACAATATGGTCCCGGTCAAAAAATATAACGAATTAGAATAGAGCTCATTAACATGAAATTAAACACAACCATTTCTTTGTTATGCGCAGTCGCAAGCTGGGCACTGGCAATATTTTTAGGCACACAATTACTTTCTGGTACTTTTGAAGGCAGAACCTGTCAAACCTCTTGTGTGCAAACTGTTTTTTGGATCTCTTTTACTGTAGCAATAATAGGGCTAATCTTTAGTATCGGTGGTATTTCAATTGGTAAATCCAACTGGGTAAAAATGCTTTCCTTATTTGCTCTGGTTGGCTTAAGCGGAATTTATATCACAACGATGTTGATCGGTAATTTTAATATACTTTGAAAATAATAGGAGAACCTCATGGCTGGCAAGTTTGAACTTTATAAAGATAAAAAAGGCGAATTTAGATTTAGACTTAAATCAGGAAATGGCGAAAATATACTTGCTAGTGAAGGCTATAAAGCCAAAACCAGTTGCAAAAATGGTATTGAGTCAGTTAAAAAAAATGCTAAAGATGCAAAACGCTTTGAGATGAAGAAATCTAAAAGTGGCAAACACATGTTTAATTTGAAAGCCGGTAATTCTCAAGTTATTGGTACATCTCAAATGTACAAAACAGAAGCAGCTTGTAAGAACGGAATGAAGAGCGTTAAAACCAATGCGCCTAAAGCAAAGGTAGAAGATTTAGCGTAGCCAGATTGATGAAATATGCAACACGGATGTTGCGTAGGTTGGATATAGAATAGTTTTATTGAATGGAGAATGGTTATTCAAATTAAAATTATTTGTTAGTGGTTCAAAGCAAATATTCGTGAGCATAGTCACAGATCATTAATTCAATTGGGAACCAAAGCGATTGGACTGATAGTTTTTAACGATTGTCTCAAAGGGGTACTCAAAAGATGCTATTCCCGCCCGTACCTGAAAATGAATCTATTCGTTTGAAAGCGTTGATGGGACTAAACATCCTAGATACAGAACCGAATGATAAGATAGAAATTATCACAAAGTTCGCCAGTTATTTTATAGGTGCCCCTATCTGTCTTGTTTCATTAGTCGATGAAAATCGTCAATGGTTTAAATCTTGTCATGGGCTAGATGTTAAAGAAACACCTCGCTATATGTCGTTTTGTGCTCACGCGATTTGTGAGACTTCAGCCCTAAATCATGATTCACGGTTTTTTGAAATTTGTGATGCCCAAACAGATATTCGATTTAAAAATAACCCACTTGTTAAGCAAGATCCAAAGATACGATTCTATATTGGCTATGTTTTGCAATCCGAAACCAAATTGAATTTGGGAACCTTGTGCATAATCGATACTAAACCGCGTAAATTCACAGATGGTGAAAGAGATTTGCTAAAAGCCTTAGGAACAATGGTGCAAAATATACTAAATGGGCATTCGTATTTCCCTGATTATTAGCAAGTACGCGTTAGCTATTCACAAATCTTTGCGCTTACTCAGCCAACTCCGTTTCTTCTTCGTTAGAGTTGCAAAAGTATTCTATTGATTCTTCGCCAATTACCCATTCGGGCAAGATTTCACCTGCATGTTGACTGCCTTGTGGGCACTCAGCTTGAACCTCGATGGTTTCTATTTTAGACGGTTCAATAATTATAGGTTCGATCTTCTCTACTTCTGAGGCATAAACTGAGCTCACTAAAAAAGTGATGCACATCACTGATAGGGATTTCATGTCGAGTCCTTTCTAATAAAATCTGGATGGAAGATAACATCTAAGCCCTTAAT
>JBCCEI010000030.1:0-20823 GCA_039030355.1 Pseudomonadota bacterium
AGTTATGTATTAATGGATTTTGGTAGTGGTGCCATATTGGCGGATTATAATTCCAACTTGCGTGTAGATCCGGCAAGTATTACTAAAATAATGACCGCATACATTGTGTATCAGTCGCTTGCTGCAGGTGATATTACTTTGACGGACCAAGTTGAGATCAGCGAATACGCATGGCGCAGTATAGGTTCAAGAATGTTTGTTGAGGTGGGGGACAAAATTATTTTGGAAGATTTAATGCTTGGTCTGATCATCCAGTCTGGTAATGATGCCAGCATCGCTCTAGCGGAGCATGTTGCGGGCACTGAACAGGCTTTTGCAGATGTGATGAATGCACAAGCTAAGCGCCTTGGTATGAAAGATTCGCATTTTGTCAATGCAACTGGCTTGCCAGATGTTGAACATTACACTACTGCTTATGATGTGGCATTACTTTCTCGCGCAATGATTAATGAGTATCCCGAAGAATATAAAACCTACGCACAAAAAGAATATACCTTTAACGACATCAAACAATATAACCGTAATCGTTTATTGTGGCGCGACAGTGCTGTAGATGGCATTAAAACAGGTCACACGGAAGCTGCAGGATATTGCTTAGCAGCATCAGCTGTTAAAAATGATATGCGCTTGATATCTGTGGTAATGGGAACCGCAAGTGACAAAGCACGTACCGTTAATAGTCAGGCGCTACTTAATTATGGCTTTAGATATTATGAATCGCACAAGTTATATAAAGCGGGCGAAAAACTTACTGAACAGCGAATGTGGAAAGGTGAAAACAAGCTCATTCAACTTGGATTAGATGAGGACCTGTATGTAACTATTCCAAGAGGTCGTTATGATGAATTGAAAGCATCAATGGATGTTGATACTAAAATCATTGCACCGATTGAACAAGGGGATCAAGTTGGTATTGTTAAAGTCACATTAAAAGATGAAGATTATTTAGAAGCGCCTTTGGTTGCACTGCAGTCCAATCCTAAAGGTGGTCTTTGGCGTCGCATAGTCGATTTCTTTTTGCAATTTTTCTTTTAAGTCATGAGTAGTTCGCCTGCATTCTTAAATGGTGAATATCAACCGTTGAATGAATGTAAAGTTTCGGTATTGGATCGTGGCTTTATTTTTGGCGATGGTATTTATGAGCTTCTACCAATTTATGCAAACAAGCCATTTTATTTAGAGCAACATTTACAGCGTCTTGTGCGCAGTATGGAGGAGATCCGTATTGAAAACCCCTATACAACAGAGGAGTGGAAGGCGATTATCCAAAATCTTATCGATCGTGCTGAGCCTGATGATCTAGCAGTCTATATTCAGGTCACACGTGGTATGGCGCCACGTGACCATGTATTTCCTCCTGGATCAAAAGCAACGGTGTTTGCTATGGCTAATCCATTACCACTTGTGTCACAAGAACAATTAGACAATGGTGTTGAGTTAATTACGAGTGAAGATATTCGTTGGCAACGCTGCGATATTAAAGTGATTAGTTTGTTGGCAAATATCCTTGCTAAACAAGATGCAGTACTCGCCTCAGCGGTTGAAGCAATTATGGTGCGTGATGGCTGTGCTCTGGAAGGGGCAGCAAGTAATTTGTTTGTCGTTCGTGATGGAACAGTTTATACCCATCCAAAAGATCATTTGATTTTGCCGGGTATAACACGTGATTTTATAATTGAATTGTTGAACGAACTTAACGTTGAATGTAAGCAACAATCGATTCCAAAAGATTGGTTATATTCTGCTGATGAGGTATGGATTACAAGTTCTACAAAAGAAGTATTGGCGGCAACTAATATTGATCAACAAATAATTGCCAATGGTAAGCCTGGAGAACTATGGCAAAAAACTTATGATCTCTATCAGCAAAAAAAAGCTTAACTATTATTTGATCCATGTCTGAAGACTCTCTACTTGTATTTCCATGCAAGTTCCCTATTAAGATAATGGGTAAGAATCATCATGGCTTTCATCAAGCGGTGGTTACGATTTTGAAAAATCACCTCGACGATTTTGAAAATACAGAAATTAGAACTGTTGATAGTAAGCAAAACAATTACAGCAGTATTACGGTGGTAGTCAATGCAACCAGCCAACAACATTTGGATGGCATTTATTATGCATTGACAGAAAGTGACTGGGTCATCATGGCGCTTTAATAAATTAGATTTTCATTGCGTAATGTCAGAATTACATATTCGAAATTTAGGAATACAAGATTACACATCTGTATTCAATAAAATGCGTGAATTTACCCAGCAGCGAACTGTAAGTACAAACGACGAATTTTGGAGTTTGCAACATCCCGCAGTATTCACTTTAGGAGCGAATACAGATCATCAACATATACTGTCGCGAACAAATATTCCTATTGTACAATCAGATCGTGGTGGTCAAGTGACTTATCATGCACCTGGACAAATCATTGTATACTTATTGATTGATTTGAAACGAAAAAAAATTGGCATAAAAAAGTTGGTCGAGCACATTGAACAAGCTTTAGTAAATTTATTGGCTGGCTATGATATCGATGCTAAAGCACGATCTGATGCACATGGTGTATATGTAAATGATGCTAAAATTGCATCACTAGGATTGCGAGTGCATAGTGGATGTAGTTATCATGGACTGGCCCTAAATGTAGATATGGATCTTGCGCCATTTAGTATGATTAACCCTTGTGGCATGCCAGGATTAAAGGTTACACAACTTAAAGATTTTGGCGTGACTAATGAGTTGCAAACTATCACAGTCGATCTAATCAAAAAGCTTTGTGCACAGTTGGCTTTTGAATACTAATATCACATGACATCAAAAACACAAATAACCTCAGGCCATGAAACACATTTGGCAAAATTGGGTATCAAGCAAAGAGGTTATGAAAAAGTTACCAAGATTCCCATCAATGTTGAGGTTTCATCTACTCGTATCCCGAAACCAAATTGGTTGCGGGTTAAAGCGCCAACAACACAAGAAGTTAGACAGCTGAAAAGTTTGTTACGCGATCAAAAACTACATACCGTATGCGAAGAAGCCGCTTGTCCTAATTTAACAGAGTGTTTTAGTAACGGAACGGCAACATTTATGATTATGGGAGACGTTTGTACAAGGCGCTGTTCCTTTTGTGATGTAGCGCATGGCCGGCCACTACCGCTTGATAAGAACGAGCCACAAAATCTAGCAGAAACAGTTTCTAAACTAGGGTTAAGTTATGTTGTTGTGACTTCTGTTGATCGTGATGATTTAAAAGATGGCGGCGCAAAGCATTTCGTATACTGCATTGATAGCATACGAGCACAATGTGAGAGTGTAAAAATCGAAGTACTTGTACCTGATTTTCGTGGCCGTATGGATACCGCGCTAAATATATTAGCCACAAGCCCTTCAGATATGTTTAACCATAATTTAGAAACCGTGCCACGATTGTATCCAGCAGCACGCCCAGGAGCAGATTATCAACATTCACTAAACTTATTGCTAAAGCATAAACAAAAATTACCAAAAGTACCCACAAAATCTGGATTAATGCTGGGTTTGGGTGAGGAAATTAACGAAGTTGTTGAGGTGATGAAAGACTTGCGATCTCACCAGGTGGATATGCTTACTTTGGGTCAATATTTACAGCCAAGTACGCATCATTTGCCAGTACACCGTTATCTAAACCCAGATGAATTTGCTACGCTTAAAAACATCGGTGACAAATTAGGCTTTCAACATGTGGCCAGTGGTCCATTGGTGCGGTCTTCTTATCATGCAGATCTTCAAGCGCAGCACACAATCGGCTAAGCTCCACCCATGAACCCAGATACTCTTCGTACAATAAATGAAGTTTTATTACCGCCTTCAGGGCTTGTCCTTTTATTGGCGGTTGGCTTATTTTTTTGGTTAATTCGCCTGCGTAAAACGGCAGCACTATTTATTTTTCTAGCCACAATTTTACTATATTTTGCAAGTAGCCCATTTGTGTCACGAGCATTAATTGATACGTTGCAGTATCAACATGATGTGTTAAAAGAAGTGCCCGAAGATGTTCAAGCGATCGTAGTTCTTTCCGGAGGGCGTGAGCCAATCGCACGCGAGTATAGAAATTTAGATACGGTTAATTCAAGTTCATTGGAGCGTTTACGCTATGCATCTAGGCTCGCAAAAGTACATTCACTACCGATCGTTTTAGTAGGAGGTAGTGTGCATGGCGAGCGAAAATCTGAAGCTTCGTTGATGCAGCAGGCATTAAAAACAGACTTTGGTGTAGAAGCTTCATTATTAGAAGAAGAAAGTAAAAATACATTTGAAAATGCTAGATTTGTAAATAAAGTTTTAAAAGATAATTCTATTTCAAAAGTACTATTGGTGACACATGCCTATCATATGCCAAGAGCAATGTGGTGTTTTAAAGATGTGGGTTTGGAACCAATAGCAGCGCCAACAATTTTCTATAAACGTAATACTGTAGAACCAGAATTGCAGGACTATATTCCTAGAGCAAGGGCTCTGACCAAGACACGTATTGCTCTACATGAACATTTCGGTTTGTTATGGTATAAGTTTGTTGGTTATTAAAAATTAGCCTGATCGTTTCGCGATAAATTTTTCTACTTCTGCTAGGCGCGCTTGAGTGCCAATATCAAACCAATTTCCAGAGAAATATTCTGCACTGATTCTTTGATGGTCAATAGCATTGCGCAAGATTGGCGCAAGAGGGCGTTTTTCTATGTCTAAGCTTGAAAACAACCTGGGGTGATAAATTCCGATACCGCTGAAGGTAAGCATATTCTTGCCTGAGGTATAAATTTTACCAAATTCATAAGCAAAATCCCCCTTTGGGTTGTGATTAGGGTTATCAATTAAAACCAGGTGAGCAAGTTTGTCATTTGATAATTTTGCAAATGAAAGTGTGTGATCACACCATATGTCTGCGTTCATCACCAAGAAAGGTTTATCGCCTAGCTTAGGTAAAGCATGAATAATGCCGCCTGCAGTTTCCAGAGGATGATCGCCTTCCTGGGAATATTCGATTTTCAAATCATAATTCGAACCATCGCCGAGATGTTCTTCAATTAAATTTCCCAAATGAGATAGATTGATGACGATTTCGTTGAATCCCGCTTTTTTTAAGCGTTCTAGATGATATTCAATGATTGCTTTACCTGCGATTTTTACTAAAGGCTTTGGAACTTTGTCAGTAAGGGGTCGCAATCGCTCACCGCGACCAGCAGATAATAATAAACATTTCATAATGTTAGATATTTACTCTTGAACTGATGATTTCTGCAAGTTTTTCTGTTTCAGTATATTTTTTAGCAATCAATCTTATATAGTTGAGAGTTCGCGGAATATCATTTAAGTAATTAGACTTATTATCACGAATATTTAATCGCGAAAAAATACCAACTGCTTTCAAGTGTCGCTGTATACCCATTAAATCGAAGAATTTGATAAACGTACTTTCATCAATGTGTTGAACTGCGCCTTGTGTTTTTAACATTTCGTAAAAACTTAAACATAACGCATAAACCTTTTCGTCTGGCCAGGAAATGTAACAATCACGCAACAATGAAACCAAGTCGTAAGTGATTGGCCCTTTAACGGAATCTTGGTAATCAATAATTCCTAATGTTTCATTTTCAATTGTCATTATATTTCTTGAATGATAGTCGCGATGCACAAATACTTGAGGTTGCTGTAAGGCGTCATCTGCAAGTATCTGAAAAACCGTGTTTAAATGTTCGTTCTCATCATGATTCAGGTTGATTTTTAGGTGTTTTTTAATAAACCACTCTCGAAATAGCTCCATTTCTTGTTGTAACAGTGTTTGATCATATAAAGATAAGCTTTCAGCAGGGGTTTGTTGGATAGTAATGAGTGAATCAAGTGCCATTGCATATAAATCATTGGCATTTTTATCATTTAGACTATCGAGCAGTAATCTATCGCCAAAATCTGACAATAAAAAGAAACCAAAGTCTAAAGAGCAGTAATGTATATGTGGAACAGCAACGCCTTCAGCAGCTAACAAATGTGTTACGTGAACAAATGCTTCATTACTTTCTTTATCAGGAGGAGAGTCAACCGCAATGAGTTGATGTTGGTCACTTTTAAATCGAAAATAGCGTCGAAAACTTGCGTCACCTGAAACAGGTTTCAAGGTGTACTCTAGATTCCCAAAGTTTTCCTTTAGCCAATCATGTAAAAGAGAAAGACGTGTGTCATCAGAATTCGTCATTTTAAATAAATGGTTCTACCAGCCTCCACCGCCGCCGCCTCCACCGCCGCCGCCAGATGATCCGCCGCCTCCAAAGCTGCTGCTTCCCGATGAAGAGCCGGGTGCAGTGGAGGATGAAGAAATTGCAGAGTTAAGCGATCTGCCAACTGAATCTGTGAAACTGTTTAAATTATTATTATTCCAGTTACTTCCACTATACCACGTTGGGCTATAACCATTAACTTCGCCTTGTGTATTAAAAACATCGGTAAATTGATCTGCCCATTGATTCTCAACACCTAGTGCAAGTGCATATGGTAAATATGCTTCAAAAAGTTTCGGTGTTTTGCGTGGTGGATATTTAAGGTTTAATTCTTCTTGCTCTGCAACTTCAAGATATTTCTTAAACCCTTCGGTTTTGTCTAAAAGCTTTCTGCCTTCCAGGGTGGGTTTCTTAAGTAGAAAATAAAATATCGTGTTGATAATGAAAATAGAAATCAGCATTAAACCATTACCAATACCAATGATCGCACATAATCCTATTAGCGCACCAATTTCTGCAACACTCCATGCGCCAGCGAAGATTGTTGCAACAGGTAGTCCAACGACTTTTCCTAATGTAAATTTTGCAATTAGAGTTTTGTACCAGTTATAAATTAAAAAAGCGGTGACTGGGGTCCAAATTGATAGCCAGAACATAAGAAATAATGCAGCACCTAAGTTTTCACTATTATTTAAGCTAAAAAGAATAGTGCCGCCAAGAATAAGTGATATCAAAATACCAATATACAAATATTTACGGTTATGAATAAAATAGCTCTGACCATATTCTTTACCTAACGCAGCTTTATGCTGTGAGATCGCTTCTGATATTTCTTTATGATTCGACTTTTTTAGTTCAATGGAACTTTTATATTTATCAAACAAACTAGTGTGTATAGCTTGTTCACCAATAGGTAATCTCAAATCAGTATTTTTAATTTTATTCAGTTTATATTTACTACCGGTTTCTTCGATTTTTAAATAACCTTTTACTGCAAGACTTAATACTGCAGCAGTAAAGGCTTTTTTATCATGACCCATTTCTGTAATATAGCGCAGGCCGCCAGGAGGAAAGCCACTAGGTGGTTGGTAATGAGGAATGATTAAGCCTTCCTTTGGATCGCGCCCAACGCGCCACCAAGAGAAGAGGTAAAACAAAAGCAGACCAATAGCGCCAAATATACTTAGAGGGTTATCGATATTTGCGCGAGCCCACCATTTAATTTTTTGATTAAAACTGGGTTGTGATACATGTCCTTTTGGCCACGTGACAACAATCGTTAGGCCTTCTTTGTTATTCAGGGCGCGGTTGGTTTTAAATAAATAATTTCCTGAATAGCCCACATCACTCTCGTAACTTTGTCCACGACTGCCAAAAGTGCCTGTATAGGCCTCTAGCCTAACCTCACTTGAATTTATTGAATCTGGTAAATGCACACTTGCTTTTGCTACTAGAATAGGAAATTCCCAACCGTTCCCGGTAACGTTCCAATAGAGTTCATCGTGGCTGTCAAAGAAACCCAGCTGTTGGTTGGTTTTGTATTTAATCGTATATGTATGCTCGCCATTATTAATGGTTCGATTCTTATCGCCAATGTATATACGAATGCCATTGCTGATATTTTTAGTATGGTAAGGTTCTGAACGTCCGTTTCTAAGCACATCAATGATTTCAAACCCAACTTTAATCTTATTGCCTATTTTTCCTTGATACGTAGTTGGAAAGTCACGATAAATACCACGTTTTATTTTTTTATTCTCCGCACGTACGGTTATGTTTTCCGTTACCGTCATAGAAGAATCTTTGTGTACATGTATATTGCTGTCAAAAGATAATATTTCTTCTTTACAAAATGCTGTGTTTGTAAACAGCATGATGCTTAGTGTGATTAAAAGACGGAGCTGCATCGAATTGAGACTTGAATATAAATCAATCATCTAGTTGAAAATATTCATGATATGAGTATTTAAAAGCGCGTGCTATGAGCAGGTCAGGAAAAGAGTCGATGCGCGTATTAATATTTCGTACTGCGCCATTATAATATCGCCTTGCATATTGAATATCATTTTCTACATCTGAAATATCTTTTTGCAGCGCGAGAAAATTCTCATTCGCCTTAAGCTCGGGGTACTCCTCAGCAACAGCGATGAGTTTATGTACCTGCGAATGTAACTGTCGTTCTATATTTTCTCTTTCAGCGATTTTTTCAATCGATTTTGCTTGTGAGCGCAATTCTGTGACAGATTCGAGCAAGCTACTTTCATAATTTGCATACTGTTTTACCGCGTCGACCAGTTTTGGGATTAAGTCATGTCGCCGCTTTAATTGCACATCAATATCACTCCAAGCTGCTAAAGAAGTGTTTTTGTCGTGTACTAAATTATTATAGATAACGATAGCCCAGGCCAATATGATGCCGATAAAAAATATAATGAAAAATGAAGTCATGTATTTTTCAGCGATTGGTATGCAACATAAGCAATATAAATAAATATAACCAAATTTGCGATTACAAAATCAAGCGTGACTTCGCCTGTATTCATCATGCGCCATACTCCAATTGGTACGACGATTGATAATCCTATGCAGATAATTGCAATACGACGAGTGTGCTGATCGCTAAAAAAACTTAATATGAATAGAATATGTGCAACAACAATGGTTTTAACTGGAAGCTGGTTAAAGAAGAAAAACTGATATACGCAAGTCAATATTAATATGACCGCTGTTGCTCTCAATGCTGTAGTTAGCGTCATCGTCATAGAGTCTTTATTTGTTTATAGCGAAAACAATTAGTTGTATGGTCGTTAACCATACCGATCGCTTGCATAAATGCATAACAAATAATTGTGCCTACAAACTTGAAGCCGCGTTTTTTCAAATCTTTGCTCATTGCGTCAGAAATTATACTATGAGCAGGAACTTGTGATTCATTTTGCCAGGTGTTTTGTATCGGTTTCCCGTCTACAAATTTCCAAATATAATGGTCAAATGAATTAAACTCGTGCTGGATTGCAATAAAAGCTTTGGCATTAGCAATGGCTGCATTTACTTTAAGTTTGTTTCTTACGATTTCAGGGTTGAGCAATAGTTTCTCGACTTTCTTAGTGTTGTAGCGTGAAACTTTTTCTATTTCGAAATGATCAAAGGCTTTTCGGTAACCCTCGCGCTTATTTAGAATAGTAGCCCAACTCAAACCTGCTTGGGCGCCTTCGAGGGTCAAAAATTCAAATAATCGTCGCTCATCATGAACGGGAACGCCCCATTCATGATCATGATATTGTTCTTCAGAAGCACTATTTTGTGCCCAGCTACAACGAATCATCTATGTTCTATGTAAATACGATCTACCCAGTCTAATTTATTGCCAAATTTTTCGATAGTGCCCCGCAATGGCTCGGGAAATTCTTCTGGCCATTCCAGGCCATATTTTTGTGGTTTGCACAGAGGTGCAAGCAAAGCTGCAACGGCCAGATCTGCACGGCTGAATTGATCGCCTACCAAATATTTATGTTGTTGTGTGTGTTGATATAGTTTATCGATTGCTTTTGTTAAACGTTTTTTGATAAGTAGTACATTTTCATCATCGAGCTTCATAAGTTCGCGCATTTTGAGGCTCATTTTTGGAAATGTATAGTTCAAAAGTAAATTGCTGTACCAAGGTCCATTTGTAGCAAAAAATGGAATAGTGATTTCAGGATAATCTAACAAGGTGTTGTAGCATAAACCACGCACATCTGGCCCAAGCTCTTGGTCTGCAAAGGCTTCCCACATCTTGGCGTCATTTTTTAGTTTTTCATCTTCTGGCGTAAGTTGCTTATTAGGGTATGCAGCGTCTAGATAATCTAATATTTTACTTGATTCATTGATAACTTTGCTATTGCTCACAAGTATAGGCAGATGACCCTTGCCTGAAAGTTTTCTAGCTTTTTTTATATGTAATCCTGGTAACAAATTTATTTTTTTGTATTCAAGATGCTTATATTCAAGTGCCCAACGTGCCTTTTCGCAGAAGTGGGATATTGGAAATTGATAAAGTTGGAGCATAGCTGCAAGTCGAACTTGATGAATTATTATGCTCTCATGCTTATATAAAAAAATATATTCATTTTACATACCATCTTCCGAAAACATGATGCGAATTGAAGTAGACTATACTTACAACCAAATTAGATTGACCCACTTAACACGATGCATCCTGTTTTAGTTTACTCTGTTGTATTTATAGCAATAACAATAGGCTTATTATTTGCTTTTGAACGCTATCAACTTGGTTCAATATATCTACTACTATTGATAGCCTCGATATGCGCCTTTTTACTGGGTAAGTTTTTGATTCGGCTTTTTCCTTCTGAGGACCCTATGTTAGAAGAGATTCAAAAAGAACAAAAACGCGTCTATACCAATCAATATAAACATGAGATTCAGTTCTTGTTCAATATTGTTCAGCCAGATCCAAAGCTCCAGCCTTCACCAAAGCGTATTGCAGGCAGTCTAGAGGATTGTTTTGAGTTGGATGCGAAGGTTATGCACGCACGACTCAAGCAATATTTTGGCGATTCTTTTGAAATTTCTACACGCCAACCTTTAGCAGAAATGATTGAAGAAATTAAATCTGCACATAAAGATTGGCCTACATCATAACTGCACTAAATTACACTCAATTGTTCTCGTTTAATTTTCTTGGTGGTAAAAAATGGTGGCGATGAATGCAGTAGACCAGATTTTGCTGTTACTAAAATATCGACATCATTATTACAATGAAAAAGCACTTGATCATCGGCAACAGCTTCATGGCTCTCAAGGATAACCGTCGAATAAATATGTCCAATATGTTTTTTGCATAACACTGTTAAGTCCTTCGAAAGCAGAATAAATTCTTGTGACTCTTCATAAGGGCAATCCCATGAGGTGACGATAAGATACAGATCTTTATAGGCATATTGCGCACCAATAACAAAGCCTGGTACGTACTTTCCAGTCCGTTTTCCATCCATGATGAGCTCTGAGCACAAGCTCCAAGTTTCATAAGGGCCGGGTTGTTGCTTAAATGAAAATATTTTTATTTCTTTCATGTTGTAGTCCTTTTATTGCTACGTGTTTTACAAAATGTAATTAAAGCAAGAAGAATGATTGATAGTTCGACGAGTGCCGTCCAATGCAATAAATAATTTAGAACCCAATAACGATTGCCGCCGGGTATAGAAAAAACACTAAAGTAGGATTGATTTACTGGATATAGCCATTTGATCCCTCCGCCTGCAAATGTATCCAATGCTAAATGGAGTAAAATGCATCCAATAAAAACAGTAAAGATTGATGCTAAAAAGCGAGATCGTAGATATGTAGCAACTGAATAACTGATGGCTAAAACGCAAATCCAAAAGAAAGGAATATGTGTCCAATAACTGTGATGGCTATGCTGACGATTATCTATCGTGTAAAAATATAGCATGTCAAAATCTGGGAATATGCTTCCGAGCAAGCCCGCAAATAATAAATACTTAGAAGTGGGGTTCTTAATACGAAAGTTGGAAAGTAGAAACTTACTCGCTAAATATCCCGCTGGCATATGCGCGAAAAACATTTGAGACCCTTAATATAAGTTTATTTGCCTCAAATTAAACCGTCAGAATATGGCTAGATAATGGCATGCAAATAGCATTTCTGTGAAATATTATTTAAGTCTGTGATAAGCAAAATTACAACTTTCCGTTAGCATCTTTAACTGTATCTTTCGTTTTGAATACCTATTTTCTAATTGGTGTCGTAGCTTTGAATCTTGAATGAGCGATCAAACTACCTGCTAAAGTGTAATATGGTGAAGGCTTTTTACTAAAGTTTTACAATAAGTTGCCGATAAATAGTGTTGATAGAATTTTTTAGTATAAGAGTAAGCAATGGCAAAAGAAATTTTTCAGTTGGTTTATATAAGTGCGGCGAATCAAGAATTTTCAGAAGAAGAATTACAGGAGCTTTTGGAAAAAGCACGTCTCAATAATGAAAATTTAAATGTATCCGGGATGTTGTTGTTTCATGAAGGTTCATTCATACAAGCATTGGAAGGTCCTAAAAAAGCAGTAGAAAGTTTATATAATAAAATTAGTGAGGATAAAAGGCACACAGAAACAAGAGTGTTATTTCGTGGAGAGCTGGAAGAAAGAGATTTCGATACTTGGTCTATGGGCTTTTATAGATCAAATCAATCAGCAAGAGAAAATTTAGAGGGTTTTCATCAATTTCTTCGCTCTGGTTTTAAAAGAAAAGAGGAAGAAGATCCAAGTGCTGCAAGAAAAGCATTACTACAGTTTCGAGAAGGAAATTGGCATCAAAAAGTAGATACTGGAAACTCTAATTCTCAAGCAGCCTGAGTTAAGTGATTTAGTGTTTTTTTAGTTTTTGAGATAATGAAATCACAAGCATTATCCAAGGTGTGCCATGCATAAAGAAATCAAACCAATCGATTGCTTTCATGCCTTCGGCACCTGAAAGAATCCATTTTAATTTTTCCCAAATATGAGGTTCGGGCACGAAGGGCGCTAAACCCAATGTTAAGGCAATGACGAGCCATAACACTGGGTTTAAGATGATATTAGACTTTGTTTCCACTAAAGTGGGCTAACGTTTTCTGCCTGTAAGCCTTTGTCACCATCAACAATATCCATTAATACTTTTTGGCCTTCGCGTAGTGATTTACGTCCCTTGCCAATTATAGAGCGGTGATGAACAAATACGTCTTCACCATTTTCTTGTTCAATAAAACCAAAGCCTTTTTTATAGTTAAACCATTTAACAGTACCTTGAGTTTGCCCAGCGCCTGAGGTTGTTGATCTTGATCTATTGCTAGAGCCACTTGATGATCGACGTGCCAAACTTTTAATTAAAGTAAATACCATTGCTAGGGCTAACAAACCGCCTGCGACCATCAGTGCTGTGGTGATGGGTTGAATAAACATTGTGAGGATGACGCCTACTAGAATACCGAGGCTTACCAATACCATTGAATCGATCTTCATGATTCTTTTCTCTCTCCTTGGTGTGTTTTTAGATGTAATTACCAGTGTCGATTATAGTCACTTAAGGCTCAAGCGTAAGCCCTTATTTTGGCTAGGTTTTATACAACTTAGCGGTCACGCCAGTGTCGTTAAAGATGTTTGCTGTAAGCTTTGGAGTTTCTCTGATAATTATATAAAGCTCGTTTTTTCATCGGCAGTGACTCGATCTTAATAGGCTTAAAGCCATGCTCACGAAACCAATGAGAAGTTTGTGTAGTGAGTACAAATAAAAGCTCAATACCTGATTGAATAGATTTTTTTTCAAGATGCGCGAGTATTTTGCTGCCTCTGCCATTCGATTGATACTCGGGATGCACAGCAAGGCAAGCGACTTCCGCAGCATTATCTTCAGTAAAGAGGTGCAATGCACCGCAGGCCAACACCATTCCATCACGTTCAATCACGTCAAATCCATTAATCTCTAATTCAAGTTGTTCACGTGTGCGCGAAACCAGTTTTCCTTTGTCAATTAAGGGCTGAATCAATTCAGTAATACCACCAACATCATCAATTGTCGCCGGACGTATATCGTCATATGTCTCTGCGGTGACCAATGTTGCCACACCATCTAAGGTATAGAGTTCTTCAAGTAATGTGCCTGGTTTAGATGCATCCATTAAATGCACACGCTTAACGTTTTCCAAACAGGCTTGTACTGCAATATTAAGATAATTTTTTATTAAATGTTTATTTTTCGGTAATTTTTTGATTAGCTCTTTGGCTTCATTTACATTGAAATGATTATCACTCTGTTTTTTATTGCCAGGTGCTTTGAATTTGTCCAAAAGCAAAATAAGTTTTTCACTTTCTAATGCACATGCTGCATGTTTAGCAACTTCCATGCTATTTAAATTAAAAATGTCGCCTGTTTTGGAGTAACCTAAAGGTGTTAGCAATACAATATTATTTGCATCCAACTGCTTTTGAATCTCCCCAGTTGCGAGATTTCGAACCTCACCAGTATGTAGGAAATCCACACCATCCCGCACACCCACAGGTTTCGCGCGTACATAATTTCCACTGACAACATTTAACTTCATGCCAGACATAGGTGTATTAATTAAGCCAATTGAAAATTGTGCTTCAAGATTACTTTTAACCGTGCCAACAACTTCCTTGATGGCATTGAGACTTTTTGTATTTGTTATGCGCCAATCATCTTTAAAGGTATCTTTAGATTGTTTGCCTAGTTTTTTGTCAATAAAGCTGCGTAGACCCAACACCAATACCAATTTCACACCTAGTGTATGTACCAACGCTAGGTCATGAATAAGTGAGCCAATAGAATTGCTCGCCAACAAACGATCACTGATATACACCACAAAAGTTTTACCTCGATGTGCATAAATATACGGCGTAGCTTGTCTAAAGCTCTCTAGCTGGAATGAGGATTGCTGGGCCACGTGAAATTATCTTTTGTTATAGGTTGCCAAGGAACGAATTTAATGTATTTAAGTCTATGAAAATATGATGATTATTGAACAAAATGTTTTGCTATCTAAGGTTTCATTCGCACCTTATAATAGAGCTTGCTTCGTTAGAAACGGTAGCTCCAGTCTAGTGACCGGTTGAATTTTATACACTGAATCAAATATAGGGAATAAGGAATGTTAAAGATAGGGCCTAAAACGGCTATTTTTGGTGCAATCACTTGCATTATTGCAAGTTCAATATGCTTTGCAGGTGGTGAAACACAAAAGTCTCCCATCCTGGATCGTGTAAAGGTGATTCACAAAGCACCGGAAAACATCGATACATTGAGTATAGATCAGCTCAGAGATGAACGCGCAAGCCGCATACGTGATCTAGAAGTAATCAAGGAAGCCAGTGATGAACCCGAAGTGGCAAAACAAAAATTACTTGATTCAATATTAGCGCATGATGATAAGCGTCTAAATATTGTACATGTGATTCCAAAAATGATTGAAGCCTACGGGATTGAAGGTGATTTTAAGAATACATTGATGGGTTATAGCCACACCTTTGATAACGAAATTCGTACCGCACGTAATGATGTGCATTCGATCGATGATTATAAATCCTATGATTTTCGTTTCTCAGCAGTGTATATGTCGATGATGTTCAAGTTTAATGAAAACAAAAATTTTCATAAAAAAATGATTGAAGACATGAAAGATTCCAGCACTGCGATAGGGAAATATCGCAAAGAGTTAGATGAGTCTTATGCAAAAGTTTCGCATGATAAATACCTCATCCAAAATGTATATTCAGTGAATGAGTTGGAGCAAGCCATAGCAGAAATAGATGAAGAAATTGCAAAACGCCAAAAGGCTGAATTGTGATTGGTTAATATTTTGAACTTTGGAGTTGGGTATGATTGAACAAACATTAAAACAAAGCTGCTCAATGCTAGTTGTTGTTGGCCTGTTTACCTTATCTGGGAATGTTCATGCAGATGAGACAGAAAGAGATGCGCAACCACCTCCTGAAATTGTTATTGATGCGCCTCCGCCCACACAATCTCCTGTTAAGAATGAAAGTGTTGAAACTGAAACGGTCACCATATACGAATCAAAAGTTTTACCCGGTTTTCGTCCATGCACTACAAAAGATTATCAAAATTCCGATATCGACCCTGTGGCATGTGAAGATACCGAAGAAGCACGCGTAATCTCAACACGTGAGGCAAACTCTGTATCGGAAGATCTGATTGTAGAAGATGATGCTGTTCCTCAAGGTAATATCTTCAAACTAAAGTTTGAAAGGTTTAAGCGAAAGAAAGCACAATAATTAACGCTATATAAAATTTTAGCAAACGACCCAAAGTGTGAGCATAGGATGTGCGAATATGGGCTGCAACAAAGATGTTGCTTCAAATTCAATATTTATTTTTCCAAGATGACCGCTAACGACCCAATGCAGACATAAATCTTGTATGACATATTTGATTAGATTTTCGACTTCAATGTTTGACGTGTCACAGGAAGATGAAAATCCTATTAATCCAATCTTCGGTCAATCCGCTTTAAGATACCTAAAGAATAAAACAACAGGCCAGATAAAAATGGATGAGCCCGATGCAGAAGATTGGGGATGGTATTCGTATGCAGAATGGGAAAATCAAAAGTATCTAATCGGTACTAGTGCAGAGCAAGAAGATGCAAGTAACGGCACTTGGTGCTTCCAGATAGAGAAACAAAGATCAATCAAAGAACGCTTACTTGGTAAAGAAAAAATGACTAAAGATGATGGATGTTTACAAGTAATACTATCGATACTAAAAGCAGATTCTCAGATTACTAGTATTGAACTTGAATGTCCGCTTTTGGCCGAAAGCGGACATAATTAGGTAGAAATAAGGGGAAGCTGAGTTGGAACAATTAAATTATTCATTCAAAATGACTGCTAACGACCCAAAGCGGACATATCAGACTCTCTAGAGATAATGTGATATGCGTGCAAAAAGCATGGTATTAATATTTATGTGATCAGAATTATTAGAAAGATATGAATGAAAGTATTGAAATATCAGGGCATCCAATTGGAACAGATTTGTATGTGCGTACTCCAGGGCGTTATGCGATGGACACGGCTATTGATGTTCTAAAATTTTTGGATGAGCAGGCTGGTATCTCAGTTAAAGATACGGGCTGGAAAAATGGTTTTGGACTTAAAGTATGTGAATGGATTCCTATACATTCAGATAACCTTATTGCAAAACTCCAAACAGATGGAGATGAGTTCGAAATTTGTAAAGTATCTGGTACAAGAAGTGAATATGAAAGCTTAATTGAAATAGTAAAAAAGTTCTTAAGTGAAAAAGCCAGATAATCAATCATTCAAGTTTGCCACTATATGGTCGGACGATTGTTACGTGAGCGCTACTTAATTCAACTGTTATTAATGACCGCTTCTGGCCGTAGGCAGAGATAATCAGGGGAGCAATTGGTTGGAATCAAACATATACAAAACTAAAATGACTGCTAATGACCCAAAGCGGACGCTTTCTAAATGATAGACACTGAAGATCCTGAAGAAATTAAGTATGTGCAGAAGCTGTTTCAGAGTGCCGAGGAAGGAGACTTAGAGGCTCTCTACAAAAAGGGCGCACTATTTGATATGGGTGATCTTGTCAAAATAGATAAAGTTAAAGCATCACTTATTTTCAAAGAAGCTGCAGACAAAGGGCACTCACATTCAATGTGGATTCACGCATGTGAGTTATTATGGGGTAAAGGAAACTTTCCACAATCAATCAAAGATGGGATGCATTATTTAAATCGAGCGATTGAAATTGGCTCAGCGCAAGCGTGTATAACAAAGGCTCGTCTTCATTTGTTTGGAGAATTAGGTGTCGACAAAGATATTAGCAAATCCAATGAATTTCGAAAATTAGCTCAGGAATTTGATAAAGACATTTATGATCCATTATCAAGCCAGGAGTATGTTGAAAGAATTAAAAATTCAATCAGTGGCCAGGCTACTTAAATATGCGTTATGACTGCTAACGACCCAAAGCGGACATTTACAGGTATGGAATTATTTCGTTTTTCCATTGTTATTATTCTAAGCATCATTATGAGCAGTTATGCCTATGCTGAACAGAATGCTGCCTTAAATGAATTAAAAGACTTTTATTCAATGAGTGTTAAATATGCTGATGTAGAGCATGAGGATAAAGGAAAAACAATTTGTTTTAAGGATGAGATATTAATAGAGCCTATATTTGAATCCACTTACTTGTTTGATAAATATAAAGGGGACCCAAATTATCGGCGTGTCGTATTCAACACAGACTTTAGCCCAAAGACACAGTTTAAAGATATTTTGAGAATGCAGCCTGGAACTTCAGTGAGGTTTATGAAAGCATTTGATCAAATTGTCCATAAAAATTTAGACGATAACAAAAGAACTTATCGTTACATAGAAACATCCAACGATAAGCACAAAATAGTTTTTCACAGAAGCGATTATTTTCAACTTGAAAAATATGAATGCCAGGAAAATATTAGGCAATACGAAATAGGCAAAAAGGGCCCTGTATATGCTCTCGATGAAAAAGGCAATCTTATCCCTAAATACAACTATGATGGAGAGGGTAATTTGATACCGATTGAATAGAAATTTTATGTATTCAATATTGAAAATATAAATTAACAAATGACCGCTATTGGCCGAAAGCAGACATAAAGCCGTGTGTAAATGCTTCATGTAATATTGCATTTTGTGATTCCAGCAGTTGTAACTGGAATCTTCTTTCGAAGACGCTGGAAATGCGTATATTTTGTATTGGTCGCAACAATGCTCGTTGATCTCGATCATTTAGTTGCAAACCCCATTTATAACCCTGATCGTTGTAGCATCGGCTTTCATCCATTACATCAACCATGGTTCATAGGTTTGTATGTAGCACTTTGTTTTATACCTAAGACTCGACTTATAGGTCTTGGATTGACTATTCATATGTTTCTAGATGCTATCGATTGCCAAGTGACAAATGGTGTGTGGATAAACTAAGATTAATTCAACGAGAGAACATAACAATGCGTAACGTTTAAATTCGCTCTTGTGGCCTGAAGCGGATATTTAGAAAACACCGAACGTTAATCTGAAGCAACATCCTTGTTGCAACTCATATTTGCACATCCCTGTGCTCACCTCCTCGTGCTTTGTCTCCTGATCTAATACTTAAGTTATTGGTGGATATATGGCGGTTATTGATTGATGAACCCAAGCACCGTGCCCTATATCAGAAAATTTAACCCGCTTAAAAGTTGACGAATATCACGCATATATAAATAAGCGTAAATTCGGTTGAACACGATTTTCATTACGTTTTGGTGCAGCTAAGTGTCTGCAAAATATAAAAAAATCCATATTGAAGGGGATTACATTGAGTGATATGACAAGGGCATTTCGCGTTGGGTTATGTGGGATTGAGCCCAAAGATCGCAATGTGCTTAAACGCATTCTGGCTATAACAGAAGGGCGTGCTCGTATTTATTCCTTATTCAATCCAGATGTTGATGAGCAAAGCGATATTTTGATCGTAAATGCTGACGATCCTGGTGCTGTTAAAGAATGGGAGCATAAATATGTAGGCAGTAGTGGTGTCAGTATGTGTGCAACTGTTTTTGCCAGTCGTAACAATGTAGTTAAGAATCAGTATAGCAATACACGCCTACCTTTTTTCCCCACTCGAATTCTTAAGTGTCTTGATGAGGTTACCGTTAAGAACTTCAAGTTCACGCCGGAGCTACGTATCGAAGAACCAGAGTCGGATGCTAATGACGAACCAGATTACCAAACAAATCACGCCTATAAAGCAGAACTGTCAAAACAAGAGCTAGAGACCTTTATTGGAGAAAATCCAATGAAAGGAAATGAGCAAAATACGCGTAATGTACTTATTGTTGATGATAGCTTGCCTGTTAGAAAGGCGCTGGATATGAAGCTTCGTCTTATGAACTACAAAGTTCACCATGCATCAAGTGGGCGCGAAGCAATTTATTCACTACAAAATTACCGCTTTGATTTTATTTTCCTGGACGTCGTAATGCCAGGAATTGATGGCTATGAAGTATGCAAAATCATTAAACGTAATAGAACTACTAAAAATATTCCGGTTGTGATGTTAACGAGCCGATCTTCACCATTCGATAAAGTAAAAGGAAAACTAGCGGGGTGTGATTCTTATCTTACCAAGCCAGTTGAACATGAAAAATTTGAAAAAGTAGTAGCAGGACTACGTATTTAATGAAGTAGAAACAATTATGAGTAGCAAAGTTTTAATAGTTGATGACTCTAGACCTGATCTAGAGATATTAAAAGCGATCGTTGCCAATGCCGGACATGATGTAGTTACTGCCGCTTCAGGGCAAGAGGCGGTCGAAAAAGCATCAAGTGTTCATCCTGATTTAATTTTTATGGATGTAATTATGAACGACAAAGATGGGTTTGAGGCATGCCGCGAAATAGTTGCAAACAAAGAAACTAAAGATATTCCAATTGTATTCGTTACTGGAAAATGCCAAAAGGCAGATCGAGTATGGGCTGAACTACAAGGCGGTAAGGCACTAGTTGGAAAACCATTCACAGTAGACCAGATCATGGAAGAACTTAATAAGCACATCATATGAATAAGAATGAACAAAATGTTAATGGCGCAAATGTAGAGCCTGACTTAGGTTTATCAAGTTCTGCTTGGTTAAAAGAAAACGAAGCATTAATTGAAAAGCTAGAAGCAGCTTATCAAGCCGCTCCTGAGAAGACTGAGACGAATAGTGAAAATCAGTTTTATGGAATTAAATTTAATAGCTTAAATTTGTTAATAGATAAAAACATTTCCAGCGAATTACTTGAAGATAGCGTTGTGTACCCGATTCCGCTTGCAGCTGATTGGATTATAGGGGTCGTCAATATTAGAGGTGACATCATACCTGTGATTGATTTTGAAAAATTAATAAGTGGCGAATCTGAAAAACAAACTACTGATGAAAGCAAAATCATAATTATTAATAAGGGTGAAGATGCAATTGGATTTATGATTAATCATTTACCTA
>JBCCEI010000031.1:0-19441 GCA_039030355.1 Pseudomonadota bacterium
AATATCTTTGACGAATTTCAAATTGGTAATAAAGAAAGGCTAATCATTTCATTTGTATTTGGTATAGGTGGAGCTATATTTTGGAAACAATTCCTAGGCTTATTAGGCAAGGTCATGAATTTTTAAATGTCCGCTATTGGCCGAAAGCAGACGTAATTAGGAGGGCAATTGGTTGGATTCAATAATTTATAAACTTAATATGTCCACTAACGACCCAAAGCGGACATTGTTTTAATACAAGATGCTTCAACATTTAAAAAGTATTATTGCGGGTGGTAAAACAGGCCGAGCACAGGCAGCTTTAATTAAAGGGAATTATAAAAAGGCACTTAAACTAGTTAATGAAGCAATGGCGTTAGACCCTGATATTTTTAATTCTCCTGTAAATTATCAAATAAAAGGTATTTGCCACTACTATCTTGGCGACAAAGGAATTTCAAAACAAAATCTATTAATTGCTGAGAAAAGATTATTGCCTCTAATAGACGATGATGAGACCGGAAGTATTAGGAATGAATTGTCTAAAGTGCAAAGTTACATTGATAATTGCGGCTAATTTAAATGACCGCTATTGGCCGAAAGCGGACATTATCTAACCTCTCCAAACTCTAATCTGAAGCAACTTCCAAGTTGCAGCACGTATTCGCCCATCCATGTGCTCACTAATTGCCGAAAGCGGTCATTAAATGCATTTCCAAACTTTAACCCGAAACAACATCCTTGTTGCAACTCGTATTCGCCCATCCATGGGCTCACCAATTGGTCGAAAGCGGAAATAAAAAAGCCAGCTTCCGCTGGCTTTTTTTATCTGAAATTTTTATTAAGAAGCTTATTCAACAAAAAATTCTAACTTAATCCCTGCAACATCGATGATGTCGTGATCTTCTAAAGGCTGTGCTTTTCCTTGAATGACTTCGCCATTTAATTTTGATGGTGTGTTTGCGTTGCCATCAATATGAATTATGAAATATTCCTCATTGCGCTTGGTAATTCCCACTACAGCAACATCAGGTTTACCTACTGTAGTTAATGATTTATCAAGCGCGATTTCTTTGCCGCTGTTCTTGCCATTTAAAATTTGAATACTGCCTGTTTGATTTGAGGCGGGTTGTGAATTAATTTCAAAATCACTTTCTTCTTTTTCGATTTCAGCAACTTTTTTAGGTGAGGCTACAACTTCCTCGAAAATCCCACTTTTCGTTTTATCAGAGTCTGTATCTGAATTCGCATCAACAGGTAGAGGAATATTAGGCAGATTTTCATGACTCTGCGTTTCATTTGTCGCATCTACGATATCATCTTCAATAGAGCTAATTTCTTTTTCTAATTTATCTAACTCTTGCTCATCTGAATAATTATTATTTCTTTCTGAGTTTGCAGTCATGATAAGCGTTTTTTCAAACTCGCTATTTGCAGAACTTGCAGCCAGATGGTTTACATATTTAATTCTATGGTTGCCAATATCAATAATGTCACCATCTTTTAATGCATGCTTTTTAACAATTTTAGAGTTCACAAACGTGCCATTTGTGCTATTAAGATCTTCCAAAAAGCAATCATCTAATACGGTGCTGATTTGAGAGTGATAGCCACTAATTGCGAGGTTATCTAAACAAAGATCATTGTCTGTTCGTCGACCAATAGTGATGATTTCCTTTTCAATAGGAATTTCATCCACAACTTTTTCTTCTAGGCTAACGATTAGCTTGGGCGTGCTCATATTTTTACTTTGCTAATATCTTACCGATTTTGGATTTCCAATCTTTTTTGCCAGGGAATTCTTTATTCGGTTGGGCCAACAATACCGAGACATTGTCCCGGCCTCCATTCTCGTTGGCTAGTGAAATTAATTTGTCAGCCAACTGATCTAAATTGTCTCTAAAGGCTGTAACGGTTGCACTTATTTCCTGATCATCGACCATATCTGTCAGACCATCGGAGCACAGAAGATAGATGTCACCAGGCATTGCCAAGTCTTCTTTTATGTCAACTGCAATACTGCCTTCAATGCCCAAAGCACGTGTAACTAGATTTTTATTTAACGAAGAGTTTGCTTCTTCTTGTGTATAAAAACCACGATCGACTAACTCTTGAAGTAGTGTGTGGTCCACAGTAATTTGTTGTAACTTTCCATCACGGTATCGATACATTCTTGAATCGCCCACGTGAGCAATTGTGATTTGGTTATCGTAGAAAACACCCATCACTAAGGTTGTTCCCATGCCACGGTATTGTGCTTCACTGCTACTCATGGAAAAAATTGCTTCATTTGCTCTTACAACCGAATTTCTGGCGGCTAAGCTTTCATTTGTGTAACCCGTTTGTTCATCGATTTCACCCGGAGGTAAATCAGGTATCGAGCCACGAAGTTCCTCTAGAATTGTATTCACAGCAATTTCACTTGCGACTTCGCCACTCTTATAGCCACCCATGCCATCCGCCAAAACGACCAAACCAATTTCTTGATCTTCTCCGATTTTGTCTTCATTGTTGGTACGCACTAACCCCGTGTTGGAGCGGCCTGCGATATCTAAAATGCCTTTAAGGTTCATACTTAAGAACTTTCCAGCATCATTTCGCATTCACGAAGTTTGTTAGCCATACTTGCGGCTGATTGAAATCGCTTATCAGGATCTTTTTCCAGTGCTTTATTTACAGTCCATGCAATACATGAAGGTGTTCCTGGGTTGATTTCGGCGATATCTTTGTGTTGTTCCTGAGTAATTGAGCGCATGAGCTCAGCCATAGTCTTTGGTCGAAATGGTGGTGAGCCAGTAAGCAAGTGATATAAGGTCACACCAAGTGAATAGAGGTCAGAGCGGGCATCTAATCGATCACCGGAAAGTTGTTCTGGAGACATATATAAAGGTGTGCCTAATATTGAACCTGCACGCGTTCGAGTGGAGTCTGGAATTTTCGCAATTCCAAAGTCTGTAAGCTTAACGTAATCGTCACTTTTGTTGTATATGATATTTGCCGGTTTAATATCGCGATGGATAAGGTCTTGTTTATGAGAGTAGGCAAGTGCATCAGCGCATTGTGCAATGATTTTAAGTACAGTTTTGGGATGCAATAGACTATCTGCACGTGCATAGTTGCGCAAATTTGTACCTGCTACATATTCCATTGCAATGTAGGCAAAGCCTTCTGTCTCGCCGCTATCAAGTATTTTTACAATATTGGGGTGGTTCAAGACGCCTGCAGTTTCAATTTCTCGATGAAAGCGAAACTTATATTCATCAAGATGATTTTCTTCCAACTCATCAGACAAATTTAGAACTTTGATGGCTACTATTTGATCAGTAACGATGTCGATACCTTTGAATACTGCGCCAGTGGTACCTTGACCCAATACATTTCTAACTTTATAGCGACTGCCATAAAGAGTTGGATAATCACTAAGTTCATCATCTAATTCTATTTCTGGTTCCGGCTCTGTCTCTGGGGTCAGAATGAGCGTTTTCCCAGAATGTACCGCCCGTTCTATGATCGTGCTGCTATGCCTGGCAACTGCTGCTTTTGATTCATCAACTAATTGTTGTTCTTGCGAGGAAAATAATTCTTTTTCTGCAATGATATCTATTTGTTCATCAGGCTCAGCATCTAAGGCACCAATGTCATCACTAAATGATCCTATACGTTCATGTACGTCCTTAAAATTTGGTTCGAAACTAGCAATGTATTGAAATGCTTGTTTCGCATTTTCAGGTTCGCCTTTGATTTGAAAATCAGTGGCTAAGTTATAAATTAGATTCGCAGTGTCGTGATTGTGTGGACAAAGTTTAAATTTTTCAAATGCAACACTTAGTTGACCCAAGCCTTGTAATTTTAAGCCAACATTGCGTGCTTTGCTTTTGTCTTCAAATCGATCTGCAGCACTACCTGTTTCATTTTTAGTTAAACTAGAATTCTTACCTAAAATCGCCCAGCTGAGAGAAATTAACGCAATAAGAGTGATAACAATGGTCTGAATGATCCAAGATGATAATTGTAGTTTCAAAAGATATGCAGTAATTGGCACTAAAGCGAAAGCGCTCAGAACAAACCATTTAGTATCAATTTTATTTTCTTTATTCATTAATGAAGTGGGCAAAGTATTTTGCTTGTTCTATCAAGTCCATTTGTATAGTTTGATCTATTCATAGCCGGTGAATTATTCAATGGGCATGTTCTTGTCATTAAAGTTAGATGGTTCGAATGAATACAAATGATCCATCATGGCAATTCTGGAAATTCAGCTATTCCCCTAACAATTTTATAGGTATTTCAATGCTTTGCAGCATACTACAGACATAGCGGCTGCCACCATAAAAGCAGGCTAAAAGCGCGACGAATTATCTAATTTTAGGGACGTAATGTCCTTAAAATCAGTGAATTATCAGATGTATGGTGGTTAAGGGTTATATGCGATTGAGCTCATTACGACCAGATGCGCTCAAGCGGGTATAGATTAATCGATGAGGATGGATTCGCCAGGTTGCAAAGGCTGATCAGCATTACGGCCATTGATCTGAAATAGGCGTTCTACTGTTGTATTGTTTCGATTTGCTATTTTCCAGAAACTATCACCCAAAGCAACGACATACATATAAGGCTCGGATATGGTTTGTTTCGATCGACTGGTAGAGTTGTCTGCGGTTGAGCGTTTGGGTTGTTTTTTTCTAAGTGCAGCAAGTTGAACTTTATCACCTGTTGGAACAAGCAGTATACGACCGGCAACAATTGTATCGTTACGTAGGTTATTTGTATTACGTAATGCAAATACACTTGTGCCATAACGTTTGGCGATTCCACTCAATGACTCACCTCGACTAATTCTATGCTTTGTCCAGAGCGGTTGTGTTTCTTCTGGTAAATCATTTATTGCTATCGATAGTGCTTTTATTTCTTGTATTGGAACTAATAATTGATAGCCTGCATGGATTGGAATATCAAGATTACGCAACGCAGGATTCAATAGTTTGATTTCGCTTTCTGTTGCCCTTGCAGATTGAATTAATTTAGCAGGTGAGATGCGTTTGCTTAATTTAATATTAGTTAAATAAGGCTTATCAATGATCGGATAAAATAGTGCATCATTATTTTGATGATCTTTGATGATAGAGCTCAACGCTAAAATTTTTGGAACATATTCTCGTGTTTCACGCGGTAAGTGAAGTGTCCAATAACTATTTTCATCATACGAGTGTTGGCTTGATTGTAGGGCACGCTTAACTCTTTGTGGTCCTGCATTATAGGCAGCGAGAGCAAGTAACCAGTCCCCATCAAAACGTTTAGCCATCTGTGTTAAGTAGTCTAGTGCTGCAGAAGTAGCTGCATATACGTCGTGTCGTCCGTCGTAGCTATGGGTGCGTTTTAGTCCTAATTCTTTGCCTGTATATGGCATTATTTGCCAAAGACCTTCCGCCTTTGCACGCGAACGAGCGCGTGGGAAGTAGCCACTTTCTATAATTGGTAAAATTGCAAGCTCAGTCGGCATTTGCCGATTTTCAATTTCTGTTAGTACGAAATGTATAAAGGGTTCGGATCGTTTAGTGACAATGGATAAATATTCGCTTTTTTGCAGATAATTTTGTTTCTGTTTTACTACACGAGAGTGTTGGTAGAAATTGGTCAGCTCAAGACCGTCCTCAATACGTTCCCAAATAAGACGATTACGTTTTAAATTACTTTTTAAGTCTTTTTTGATTGAATCATTTAAAAGCGGAACAACGATGTCGGGTTTTTGCAGTGTTGTTGCTAAAACGGTCTTGTAAGAATCTTGTTCATTTTGAACAGGCTGTTTTAGTGAGTGTGTACAGGCGCCGATGAGTAGGGTAGGTATCAATGCAATAAATGCATATATGCTTAAAGCCCTTTTCTCCATGGCCGCGAAGCATAAATTCACCGCATAAATAGATCAACAACAAAATTTAAAATTTATTTTTTAAAACGACACGTTGTCTTGATCTATTCTAAAAAGTTTGTCTCACAAATATCTGTTTTAAGGTAGAATAAAATTATGAAAGAGTCCGCACTTTTTAATTCTGCTAAATATGCGCAACAATTGCAGGACTGGTATGCAACCCCTGCCGGACAAATTTTATACAATGAATTAGTGGAAACACTAAATAATCTATTACCAAGTTTGTTTGGCTATCATGCATTACAAATTGGCGGTCTGGCAGATGAGCTGGATTTAATATCTAGCAGCACCATTGGCCAAAAAATATATATGACACTGAATAGCAAGCGAGGCAGTCTGGCATCGTCGCCCCTTGCTTTGCCCTTCTCACAGGACACACTTGATTTGATAGTTTTACCGCACACACTTGATTTTTCACCTGATCCTCATCAAGTCTTACGTGAAGTACATCGCGTATTAATTTCTGAAGGTCATATGGTATTAGTAGGATTCAACCCACTAAGTATGCTGGGGTTAAGTAAATTATTTTTTGCTCGAAGCCAAAGAGCACCATGGGCAGGTCATTTTTATTCTACACGAAGACTTAAAGATTGGATGTCGCTGCTTGATTTTAAAGTGATTAACATTGAGCATGTTGGCATGCGACCACCGATTCAAAATGCACGTTTCCAGCAACGCATGCAATTTCTTACTAAGTTGCAGCAAATTGGTTTGGGTGGTTTAGGTAGTTTACAAATCTTTGTCGCTAAAAAACGTGAGCTCACCTTGACACCAATGCCACAGCCTTGGCGCCAAAGTAGACGTATGATACCCGTGAATGTAACTGAGCCAACGGCAAGAAATCCTCATAAATACCATGTCATCAAAACGCGTAGAAATCTTCACTGATGGTGCATGTAGAGGCAATCCTGGCCCTGGAGGCTGGGGTGCTATTCTACGTTATGGTGACGAAGAGACTCATTTGCAAGGTGCTGAGGAACATACGACAAACAACCGTATGGAGTTACAGGCTGCGGTATCAGCATTAGAAAAACTTTCACGTAGTTGTGATGTTTGCATTACAACTGATTCACGTTACATGATGGATGGTATTCAGCAATGGTTACCAAATTGGAAAAAAAATGGTTGGAAAACAGCAGCAAAAAAACCAGTAAAAAATGAAGACTTGTGGAAACAACTAGATAAATTAGTTGAGCAACATGATGTTACCTGGGCCTGGGTGAAAGGGCATAGCGGCCATCGAGAGAATGAACAAGTCGATCAATTAGCTAATGATGCAATTGATAAAATGTTATCTTAGTATTTAATTTAAATTCAAACGGATAAAACATTAATGAAACGACAAGTTGTACTTGATACTGAAACCACGGGGCTTGAAGTTTCACAAGGCCATCGCATTATCGAAATTGGTTGCATAGAAATATTGCATCGACGCACTACTGACCAACAATTTCATCAATATTTAAATCCTGAACGTGAAATTGATGCTGGAGCGCAGGAAGTACATGGAATTTCATTAGAGTTTCTATCAGATAAGCCAAAATTTACTGCTATTGCCGATGACTTTATTGAATTTGTAACTGATAGTGAGCTCATCATTCATAATGCGAGCTTTGATGTTGGCTTTATTAATAGTGAATTAAAACAAGCCGGACATCGTATTACTGACATTAGTGAGTGCTGTGAGGTTATTGATTCGCTAGCAATGGCTAGGAAAATGCATCCAGGACAAAAAAACAATCTAGACGCACTTTGCAACCGATATGAAATTGATAATTCTCACCGTGAGCTACACGGCGCATTGCTTGATGCACAAATTCTTGCAGATGTTTATCTAGCGTTAACCGGAGGTCAGGGAAGTTTGAGTTTAGCTGCAAATGCAGCAAGTGAAGCTATGGGTAAGCTAGATGCGGCATACAATGAGGATCGCGAATCACTTAAGGTTATTTATGCTAATGAAGATGAACTACAAGCACATGAAGCATTTTTGAACAAAATTCAAGAAGAAAGCGCCACAGATTGCTTTTGGCTAAAGGATCAGACTGAATAATCGACTTGAATTAGTGGTTTATGGTTGCCCGTGCGATCGAATTTCGTTACATTTTGCTTTAATAACAAACCAATGTTTAGCACATTAGCAATGTGCCACCTTCTGGAGAAATTACATGTTACATAAGCTTTTAGTTTGCATTTTATTCGCCGTAACTTTTATGCTTTCGGGCTGTGGAGACGATGGGGGTGCAGCAGGTGGTGACTGGGTTGGAGAGGTATACGATACGCCTAATTCAACAACATCAAGAGAAGTGGGTACTTTTGGTTCATATGATGAATGTGTAGAAGCTACGCATAAAGAAGCTAAGACTGGTGTGTTTAATTGCGGAATTAAGACGAGTTCCTAATATTAGTATTAGATTAGGCATCTAAATTGGGTGCTTACTCGACAACATAATCATTCTGGTTCAGCGATTATGTTTCAAGATTCGTTGTTTGTCGCGTTGCCAGTCTCGTTCTTTGACACTGGCGCGTTTGTCTTGTTTTTGTTTTCCTTTTGCAATTCCAATCTCAAGCTTTGCTCTACCTTTTATCCAGTACATGGAGAGGGGAACTATCGTGAAACCCTTACGCTCTACTGCGCCAATTAATCTTGCGAGCTCGCTTCGATTTAATAATAACTTACGTGTGCGCGTTGGGTCAGGACGCGTGTGCGTCGAAACAGTTGGTAAGGGGCTGATGTGTGCACCCAATAACCAAGCTTCCATATTCTTTAGCAACACATAGCTTTCTTTCAGTTGTATACTTTTTGAGCGTAAACTTTTGACTTCCCAGCCTTCGAGTACTAATCCAGCTTCAATTTTATCTTCGATAAAGTAGTCGTGGCGCGCTTTTTTATTAACCGCTATGGTGTTATCTGTTTTATGCTTAGCCTTTGCCATGGATGTGCTTTAGTAGATTTGCGCAGAGCAATTGATGATAACGTATCTGGGTCAATCATTTACGCTATTAAGTTAAAACTTTTGGAGATAAATTAAAATCCGTATGGCTACCCCACGTACTTCTCTTCATGGTTATTGGTCATCACGCTTCGCCTTTGTGCTTGCGGCAGCTGGTTCTGCAGTTGGTCTTGGAAACATATGGAAATTTCCGTATATGGCAGGGGAAAACGGTGGTGGGGCTTTCGTATTAATTTATCTGATCTGCATTGCTTTATTTGGAATTCCAGTAATGATGTCTGAAGTTATGCTTGGACGACGTGGTAGAAGTAGCCCAGTGAATACCATGTCGACGTTAGCTGCTGAAGAAAAACGTAGTCCAATGTGGCGTTTACTAGGATTGATGGGTGTACTCGCCGGGTTTTTAATACTTTCTTATTATAGTGTGATTGCTGGTTGGGCCCTTTCTTATGTTGTTGACACAGCAAAAGGAACGTTTTCTGGTGCAACAAGTGAGCAAGCAGGTGAAGTATTTAACAACCTAATATCAAACCCCAAACGATTATTATTTTGGCACACATTATTTGTTGTGTTGACTATGATTGTGGTCGTGAGAGGTGTAAATAAAGGTTTGGAAACAGCTGTGCGTTTTTTAATGCCCGCACTATTCATACTTATTTTGGTCATGATTGGATATGCAATGATGCATGGTGATTTTTTTGCTGGTTTAAAATTTTTATTTGCTCCAGATTTTTCTAAGATCAATTCTGAAGTGGTACTTAATGCCATGGGCCAAGCCTTTTTTAGTTTAAGCTTAGGAATGGGTGCAATCATGATGTATGGCTCGTATCTTCCGGACGATGCCTCAATTGCAACTACCAGTTTTCAAGTTGCAATTGCAGATACGCTGGTTGCTATATTGGCAGGATTAGCAATTTTTCCTATTGTATTTGCAAATGGACTTGAGGCAGGTCAAGGGCCAGGGTTGATTTTTAATACATTGCCACTTGCTTTTGGACAAATGACAGGTGGTTTGGTATTTGGCACATTGTTTTTTGTTTTGTTGGTATTTGCGGCTTGGACATCTGCAATATCTCTAATTGAACCGGCTGTAGCTTGGCTAATTGAAAAGTTTTCCATCACTCGCACTGCATCTTCAATTGTTTGTGGGTTTGTCACGTGGTTGGTCGGACTGGGAACTGTTTTTTCGTTTAATGCCTGGAAAAAAATTGATGTATTTGATGGTACTTTTCTAGATGGTAAATCGTTTTTTGATTTATTAGATTATTTGACTTCAAATATTATGCTGCCATTAGGTGGAATATTGATTTGTATATTTGCAGCATGGTTGATGTCTGATGCTTCACGTCGTGAAGAACTTAAAATAAAACATGAGAGTGCATATAAAATATGGCTCTTCTTGGCAAAGTATTTAACCCCACTTGGGGTAATAGTTATTTTCTTGCATGTGTTAGGTGTTCTTGAAAAAATTAATCTGACCTAACGTTTTATGACGCATGTAGAGCGTAGCGCTATCCTACCTTACTCCGCTACGCAAATGTTCCAATTGGTAAACGATATAGATTCATATCCTGAGTTTGTTCCCTGGTGCGTGAATTGTGATGTGCATAGCCAATCGAATGAGGAAAAAGAAGCGACAATGACGTTTTCTAAGCGTGGGATTAACGCTTCAGTAAGAACGTGTAATGAGTTGCAACAAGATAAGAAAATTGTAATGCGCTTGGTTAAGGGCCCGTTTAAAGAATTGGTAGGTGCTTGGAACTTTCATGAAATCGATGCGACCTCATGTAAAGTAGAGCTCGATATGCGATTTACATTCTCAAATCGTCTTTACGCAATGACATTAGGCCCAGTATTTAATCAGGTTGCGAATAAATTAGTATCTGCGTTTACGGAAAGAGCCAGAGAAATTTATGGCTAAAAATAAAATGCTTACTATTTCGATTTGTTACGTGACGACAACTATTCAAGATACGATTCACATAGAAGTGCCTGTCGGCAGTACATTGATACAAGCAATAGATTTTTCTGGGATCAAACAAAAATACAAGGAAATTGATTTCACTACAAATACCATGGGTGTTTTTGGGAAAGCTGTTGAAAACACATATACACTGAGTGACCATGATAGAATAGAAATCTATCGGCCATTGCACGTGGATCCAATGCAAGCACGTAGGCAACGTGCAAATTTACAAGACAACTAAACTTTGGGCTCTTTATTGATGATGAATCTCAATGTTGCAAGTTAAAGTAGCATTTATCTTATTAGATTTTTAGCAAGGTACATATCATGCATAGCTTAAGGACGAAGACTTTATTTATTATGGGTTTGTTTTATGCATATGCAGTATTTAACCCAGCAATAGCTGGCGGCATGCAGGTTAACCCTGGTTTGTGGGAAACCAAGAGCCAAGTAACCAGTCCTGGGGGTACGCAAGAAAATATTTCTCAAGATTGTATTGAGGAATCGGAGATATCTCCGGAAAAAATGATGGATGAAAATCAAGGTTGTAAAGTTACTGACTCAAGCGTGGACTCAAACTCAATGCAATGGTCAATTGCTTGTAGTAATGAAGGCATTAGTATGACAGGTAGCGGCCACGCTGAATCTTCTGGCGACTCAATTGTTGGTGGTATGGCTATTAAAGCAAACTTTGGTGGGCAGGAGTTCTTGATGGACACCAAATGGGAAGGTAAACGAATTGGAGCTTGTGAATGAGCTGCAATCGTTAAATATAGTTTTCTAATTATCTAGTTGATTATTTCTATCCAACGCATCTTCAACTTCTTCAAGTGACTCTGCTTGTTCTTCTAATTCGTTAAGTTCTTCTTGTTCTTTCTTTGTAAGGTCTTCTTCTTCATTTTTTTCTTCACTTTCTTGTATAATTTCCTCTGTCGTATCGGCTAATGGGCCCGGCACGATATTGTGTTTAGCAATATCAATCACTTCATCGCGATCAAAAACTAAAGAGAGATGTCTGCGTTCCTGTTCGCCATATCCGGGTGTGAATAAATAGATATAGTCCCAGCGATCCGGGTGAAAACTATCTGTAATGATTGGGCTACCAAGCACATATTGTACTTGCTCTTTTGTCATGCCAATTTGAACTTTTTCAACTGTTTCAGCATCAAGTGCATTACCTTGTTGTACATCGATTTTATAAACTGTAAGTAATTTGCTGCCACATGCAGATAATGTAAACAAGAGAGATAATGCTATTAAATATTTAGAGTGTTTCATTTTAATGTTTGATTTGTCGAAGCATTTCCCTGGCATGCTCCTGTGTATTTTTAGTCAGCTCAACTCCACCTAACATTCTTGCAAGCTCGTTGATACGGTCATCTTCAGTGAGATGAAAAATATTTGTTGCAATCGATTCGTCTTTTTCAAACTTATCAACTTTATAATGATGATGAGACTGCGCAGCAACTTGAGGTAAATGGGTAACGCAAAACACCTGTGCATTATTTCCAAGCTTGCGTAAATGTTTGCCAACCATTTCGGCTGTCGCACCTCCTACGCCTGTATCTACTTCATCAAAAATAAGCGTTGGGATTTTTAAATTATTTGATGTTGCCATTTGTATGGCAAGACTTATTCTTGAAAGTTCGCCGCCTGAGGCAACTTTATTTAATACACGCAAGGATTGTCCTGGGTTCGTGTGTACCAAGAATTGTATATCATCTAATCCATTCAGAGTTAAGTCAGTAGATTTTTTTGCTTCCACATTAATATGAAACCGGCCACCTTGCATACCGAGTGATTGCATGGATTCTGTTATGGACTCATTTAATTTAATAGCCGCTTTTTTACGCTGTGTACTGATTGTTTTTGCGATAGATCGATATGTTTGCTCGGCCTCTTGAATTGAATTTTTGATTTTTTCAGGATCATCATCTCCATCTTCAATATTTTTCAATTCATTTTCAATCGAAATACGTATTGCGGCTAAATTTTGTGGCTTCACTTTGTGTTTGCGCGCTATTTCTTCAATTGCTGTAATGCGTTCTTCAAGTAAATTTAATTCTTGTGGGTCAGAAGAAATTTTTTCCGAATAATTTCGCAAGCTGTTTGCTACTTCTTTAGATTGGATGTGTATACTGCGCAAAGCTTCTAAAGGCTCATTTAGAGTGTCATCTATCTCGGAGAATTTTTCTAAATCTGCAATTGAGCTGCTGAGAGAATCATAAATTGAGGCTTCATTATCACCGGCAAGTTGTTGAAAAACTCGTAAACTGGTTTCATTAAGTTCTTTTGCGTAATTTAAGCGGCTAAACTGTTCATTAATTTCATTAAATTCGTTTTCTTGCAAATTAAGCTCACTTAGTTCACGGTGCTGATAACGCAGCAAGTCAAGTTTTTCACGTGTGTTTTCTTGATTGGATAATACAATTTCTAATTGATTTTTTAAGCTTTGCCAAAGACGGAAAACAGCAGCTAGTTTTTCAATGTTTTTACGATTGCCAGCAAAATCATCAAGCAACTGACGTTGTAAGTCTGTACGCATCAAGGATTGATGCTCATGTTGACCATAAACGTCTACCAGTAAATCGCCAATATTACGTAGGGCAGTAACAGATGACGGCGTGCTGTTTATGTACGCTTTAGATTTTCCATCTTTACCTATAACTCTACGAAGTACACAGTCATCTCCATCATCGAGATCGTGTTCCTTTAACCAAGTGATTGCTTCTTCGCTATTGCTAACATCAATTGTTGCTATTACTTCTACATTTTCATTTTCATCACGTGCGACAGAGCGGTCAGCCCGCTCACCCAATGATAAATTAAGTGCATCAATGATAATCGATTTTCCTGCGCCCGTTTCACCTGTTAAGACGCTCATGCCAACATAAAAATCTAACTCTAACTCATCAATGATGGCAAAGTTTTTAATAAAAATTGATTTGAGCATGAATGTGCTAAGTGATCAGAACTTTTATTGCTTGGTATCAGGAGACGTGCTCCAGCGTAATTTAACACGTAATACATCAAAGTAATCATAGTTCATGGGTTGAATAAGACGTAATACATGTTCTGATTTTTCGATCACTATGGTGTCACCTGGCATAAAGTCCATGTCGATTTGCCCATCGATGGATGCCAATGCAGTGTGGCGATTCTGTTCTGATAACAAAATTTCAACACGACTTTCTGCATCTACCACAATAGGCCGATTACTTAACGTGTGTGGACAAATAGGCACCAACACGATTGCATTAATTTGTGGATGCAGTATGGGACCGCCGCCAGATAGTGCATATGCCGTTGAGCCAGTTGGTGTGGCAACGATATAGCCATCTGCTCGTAATGTATTAACATATTGATCATTTACTCGTGATTCAATTTCGATCATGCGCACCATTTGTTTTGCATGAACAACCACATCATTAATCGCGCTGCATGAAGCAATGGATTTCCCATTGCGAATCATACTGGCTTTTAAAACCATTCTGCGTGATTCTTTATACTCACCTGCTAAAATTTGATCCAGCTGCTTTTCAATCTCTTTAGGCGTAATTTCAGCAAGAAAACCTAAACGGCCTAAATTAATTCCCAGTAATGGAATTTCTTTTGTAATTAAACTATGTCCGGCGTGCAAAATAGTGCCATCGCCTCCAACAACAATCACCAGCTCACAAAGTGATGCGATATCATCTAAATTAAATGATTTTACGGATTCAGTTGTTAGGAATTCAGCAGACACTTTTTCTGCATAAATTTCTACCGATTGACCAAGCAAATATTGGTATAAAGATTGTACCGTTGCAGCAATTGCAGGGTCATCTGGCTTGGAAATAATTCCGATTTTGGAAAATTGGCTCACGGCTGGTCTGATTTTAAGGTTTTTTTAAAGCTACCATGGATTATCAGGCGACACCATGGCGGTGACTGTCAGGATTGAGAAATACGTATCTTGACATGCAAAGGGCAGGCTGTAATGATTATTTAGCACTCTTCCATTGGGAGTGCTAAATCTGGCCAAACATTTACTGGTGTTGGTTTGTCCAACTGATTATGGATACTGCCTTGTAAAACATGAGTTCAAAAGAAGATCTGAGTAATTCACTGAATGACCGTGCGCATCACTTATTAAAAGTGTTAGTACAAAGTTATATTTCAGATGGCCAGCCAATGGGGTCTCGCAACCTTGCTAAAAAGTCTAGCTTAGATGTGAGTCCAGCAACGATTCGAAATGTGATGGCAGATTTGGAAGACTTGGGTTTTGTTGAATCTCCGCACACCTCCGCTGGAAGAATTCCCACTACTAAGGGTTATCGCCTGTTTGTCGATACCATGCTCAAAGTGCAACCGCTGAATACTGATGTTGTATCGCGTGTTGCAACAAATCTTAAATCAAATTCCAGTATGAGTGGTTTAGTGGAAAGTGCTTCTGGTTTGCTATCAGGCTTAACCAGTATGGCTGGTGTGGTAACTCTTCCAAAACATGATCGCGATGAATTAAGACAAATTGAATTTTTACCCTTATCGGATCAACGTGTTCTCGCTATTTTGATAGTTAATCAAAAAGAAGTGCAGAACAGAATTATACATACTGATCGTGAATACAGCTCATCAGAATTACAACAAGCTGCAAATTATTTAAATGAACTGTGTGCCGGCCAAGATTTAGTCATGGCGCGCCAGAAAATTTTGCAAGAGCTCGACCGTGTACGTGAAGACATGAATGAACTGATGCGTTCAGCGGTGGAAATGGGCGAGAAAATTTTTACTAATGATAAAAATGTTGAGCCTGACTACGTTGTAGTTGGGCAAACAAATTTAATGGAGTATGAAGAACTATCCGATATTTATAAACTACGTGATTTATTTGAGGCTTTTAACCAAAAACGTGAGTTTTTAAGTCTGCTGGATCGCTGTATTTGTGCAGATGGTATTCAAATTTTCATTGGCCAAGAGTCAGGTCACAAAGCATTAGATGACTGTAGTGTAGTGACATCACCTTATTTAGTAGACGAAGAAATTATGGGAGTATTAGCAGTAGTTGGCCCCACACGGATGTCTTACGAAAGAGTAATACCCATTGTTGATCTAACTGCTAAGCTTCTGGGCGAAGCGCTAAATCAAAGAAATTAATTAACGCTTGAAATCATTAATTTCACCCACATATTACAATTGTATTAATTCCTATGAGTAACTCAGAGCATAATGTAGATGCTGATGATGCAACAATGAATGAGTCAGAACATGAATCGGTTAAGAATGCCGATAGCCCTAATGAAACCGAAATAGTTGCAGACGACTTAGATCATCAACTTGAAGAGGCGCAGCAACAGGTCACGGAATATCATGACAAAATGTTACGTGTTCAAGCCGAAATGGATAATCTACGTAAACGAACCGAGCGTGATGTTTCTAATGCGCATAAATATGCAAATGAAAAATTTGCAACGGAGATACTACAGGTTAAAGATAGTTTAGAACTTGGACTGAATGCGGAAGATATTGATGTAGATAAGCTAAGAGAAGGTACCGAACTAACCTTGAAAATGCTTAAAAACGTTTTTGAAAAATTTTCAATTGAAGAAATTGACCCGCAAGGTGAGGTATTTGACCCAAATCTTCACGAAGCGATGACCATGCAAGAAAGTAGCGAACATGAGCCAAACACCGTGCTAACTGTGGTACAAAAGGGCTATACCTTACACGGTCGGTTGGTGAGGCCTGCGATGGTGATCGTATCTAAAGCAGCCACAAAAAATTAAATCTAAAAAATAGGCAATTATTCGTTTTTTATGCCAAATTTGGCTTGAAAACCGCATTTTTGACCCAATTTATAGGTTAAATATTTAATTTGTTTACTTTTTAATCAACACTTTTTGAGAAATTTGGAGAACGACGATGGGTAAGATCATTGGAATAGATTTAGGCACCACAAACTCGTGTGTGGCAATCATGGAAGGCAGTACGCCAAAAGTGATTGAGAATAGTGAGGGTGATCGCACCACTCCATCGATCGTTGCATTCACTGATGATGACGAAGTGCTCGTTGGTCAAGCAGCTAAGCGCCAATCTGTAACGAATCCGCAGAATACACTTTATGCCATCAAGCGATTGGTTGGTCGTCGATTTGATGAAGATGCCGTCCAAAAGGATATTAAGTTAGTTCCCTATAACATTATCAAAGCTGATAACGGGGATGCATGGGTTGAAGTAGGTGGTAAAAAAATGGCACCACCTGAAGTTTCTGCACGTGTGTTAATGAAAATGAAAAAAACCGCTGAGGATTATCTTGGCGAAGAAATAACAGAAGCCGTTATTACTGTACCTGCTTACTTTAATGACTCTCAACGTCAAGCAACAAAAGACGCTGGTAAAATTGCAGGGCTTGAAGTTAAACGTATTATCAATGAACCAACGGCAGCTGCACTTGCTTATGGTATGGATAAGCAACGAGGCGATAGCAAGATTGCTGTTTATGATCTTGGTGGCGGTACGTTTGATGTATCCATCATTGAAATTGCAGAAGTAGATGGTGAGCATCAATTTGAAGTGTTGTCCACTAATGGTGACACCTTCTTGGGTGGTGAAGATTTCGATATGCGTTTAATTGATTACCTTGCGGATGAATTCAAGAAAGACCAGGGTTTTGATTTGCATAACGACCCATTGGCGCTACAAAGACTAAAAGAAGCAGCTGAGAAAGCAAAAATTGAATTGTCTTCTGGTCAACAAACAGAAGTAAACCTTCCTTACATTACTGCAGATGCCTCAGGCCCTAAGCACTTAAACATTAAATTGACACGTGCAAAGCTTGAGTCGTTGGTTGATGAGCTTATTCAGCGCACGGTTCCACCATGTAAACAAGCATTAAAAGACGCAGGTTTATCTGCGTCAGATATAGATGATGTGATTCTTGTGGGCGGGCAAACACGTATGCCTAAAGTACAAGAAGTGGTACAAAATTTCTTTGGTAAAGAGCCACGCAAAGATGTAAACCCGGATGAAGCGGTAGCCGTTGGTGCTGCGATACAAGGTGGAGTTTTAGGCGGTGATGTTAAAGATGTATTGTTGCTTGATGTAACACCTCTTTCACTTGGTATTGAAACGCTAGGCGGAGTTATGACTAAGTTGATTGATAAGAACACCACGATACCAACGAATGCAAACCAAGTATTTTCTACTGCAGAAAATAATCAAACTGCGGTGACGGTACATGTGTTACAAGGTGAACGTGAGCAGGCTACAGGAAATAAATCTTTGGGTCGTTTTGATTTAACAGATATTCCACCCGCACAACGTGGTGTGCCTCAAATTGAAGTGACATTTGATATAGACGCGAATGGTATTCTAAATGTTTCTGCAAAAGACAAAGCGACAGGAAAAGAACAATCTATTGTAATTAAGGCTTCTAGCGGTTTGTCTGATGACGAGATCGACAATATGGTCAAGGACGCCGAAGCGCATGCAGAAGAGGATAAGAAGTTCAGTGAATTAGTGGCAACACGAAACACGGCTGATCAAATGATTCATGCAACAGAAAAGTCACTTGAGGAAATGGGTGATAAAGTTGAGCAAGAAGAACGCATGCAAATTGAAAATGCGATTAAAGATCTCAAAGAGGTTTTAGATAAAGATGATAAAGATATTATCGAAACTAAAACCCAAGCATTAGCAGAAGCATCCAGCAAACTTGCAGAACGCATGTATGCACAAAATGATGCAGGTGCAGAGGGAGATGCAGGCACACAAGATGCCAGCGGTGCTGCAGACGAAGATGTAGTTGATGCAGAGTTTGAAGAAGTAGACGATAATAAATAAGTTTTAACAAACTTAGAAAATTACAAATAATCCGAGGTCGTGCCTGGTATATACAGGGGCCCTCGGATTTTTCGTGTATAACGAAAAATAAAGTATGGAAAAAAGAGATTATTACGAAGTACTTGGGGTAGAGCGCAATGCTAGCGAAGGTGATTTGAAAAAATCCTTCCGACGTCTAGCAATGAAGCATCATCCTGATCGTAATCCGGGCGATCAAGAATCTGAAGCTAAATTTAAAGAAGCAAAAGAAGCCTATGAAGTGTTAGGCGACCCAAATAAACGCCAAGCTTATGATCAATTTGGTCATGCTGGCGTGCAAGGTGCAGCAGGAGGTGGTGCATCCGATTTTGGTGATATTTTCGGTGATATTTTCGGCGACATCTTTGGCGGAGGTCGAGGTGGTGGGCAACGCGTTTATCGCGGTGCGGATTTACAATATGGTTTAGAAGTCAGTCTTGAAGAAGCCGTTTTTGGGACAGAATCTACAATCGATATTCCCAAGCAAACAACTTGTGAAAAATGTGATGGTACAGGTGCCGCACCTAATACAACAATTGAAACATGTGATATGTGCGGTGGCGTTGGGCAAGTGCGTATGCAGCAAGGTTTCTTCTCGATTCTACAAACCTGTCCAAAGTGTCATGGTAAAGGTAAAATAATCAAGGTTCCCTGCGATTATTGTCGTGGTACTGGGCTAATAAAAGAAAACAAAAAACTTTCTATTAAAGTGCCCGCAGGCGTGGATACTGGTGATCGTATTCGTTTGAGTGGTGAAGGAGAGGATGGGCCTAACAATGG